>JALSPK010000021.1 GCA_026986005.1 Saprospiraceae bacterium | reverse complement strand
ATTTCAAGAGGAATTATGTAACCTAGAATTTGAACTAAATGTCTGGAAAACAACTACAAAATTTAAAGAAATACCAGCTCGCTTGGAAAACCAAAATAGATTAAAAATTGAAACTAAAGAAGCCTACTGACAACAATGCATGACCATACCAGAGCCGCCTATCGGCAGACTCTGTCAGGTATGCTTGTGTTGTATGCCATAAAAAAAAATGAAAAATGAGTGCTAAACTAAAACAGAAACGATTTTTTGGAGAGAAGAGATTTGAACTCAAAAAACACGAAATTGAAGTCTATGATAAAAAGATAAACGAAGAATCAGAATATTCAGTTGATTACTTAGAACTTGGTGTGAAAACAGTAAAGAAATCTATCAAAAACTCTGGATTCTTAGAATTGTTCTTTTGGGCTTTTTTCATTTTACAATTTGGACTTTTAATTCAATCTTTAATTTTTGAAGCAGATAATAAAGGAATGCTAATTTATTGGTCACTTGGAAGTGGGTTTTTCTTAGGATTCATTTTCTTTTTAAGATGGCAACCTGGAAAAAAATTAATTTATATAACTGGAGGACAAAAAAATATTGAATTTTTTCAAGAGAAACCAAATACAAAAGAGGTCAACGAATTTATAGAAGAATTAAAGACTCGGATAAAAAATGCTTATAAAGATGAATATTTAAAATGGGACGAAAATTCACCAAAAGAACATAAAATAGCTCAATTGGAATGGCTAAAGAGAATTAGGATTCTGGAAGAAGTAGAGTTCAAAGAATTAATTGATGAAATTGAAATAGGCACAATAATCGGATTCAAAAAAGATACAACTAATAGAAAATAAAGGTTCTACTACCAATTTAGTGGAAGAAAGACAAACTTAAAAGATTGCAATATATATTTTGCCCTTTAATATTCCCCTCTTTAATGGGAATTTAAGAAATGTACTTAAAGGAAATAATCAGAATTTATTTTTCGATATTTACTTACCCACGAAATTGGTAGTAGTACCTTACGCATAAACGAGCAACAACATTGAGAAATGACGAGTAAATACTACCCCTAACAACTAAGCACTAGACCCGCCGATAGGTGTCAAGGGTTGAATGCTTTGTTGACTAATCCGGTGTATATGGGGGAATACTTAAACCAAACAGTTCGCAAACTATACTAATCTAAAAGTCTTGTGGACTTTTGTTTCCAACTCTTCTCTGCTTTTTACCTCGTGAATTGTTTTTTTGAATTCCTCTACAATCATGTGAAATTCTTCAGAAATACCTAGAGTTTTAATATCTTCACACAAATCATTCCACGATATACCTTCATTAGGACAATACGTTTTAGATAGTACTGTTGTAAGCCTTTCAAAATTAAAAAATCTATTTTCTGTAGGGATATAAGCTCTAAGCATAATAGTCGGATCACCGTTGGTATTTCTAGCGAAAAGTACGGAAACAAAGGATATTCCTGTTTCAAAAATAACTTTGGTTTCTTTTCTGTCATAGGGTACTTGAATATCCGCAACAGATATTACGCTTTGTAGAAACTTGCTTGTATCTCTTTTATCGTTAATCGATGTTAGTCTTTCACGGTTTAGCTCTTTCCAAGCAGATATAATTGGTGCTGCTACATCAAATCTTATAGGTTCTTCACTTAAAGATATCCCATTTAGCGCCTTAGCTTCAAGATACAATTCGCTTAAAATCTTTGTAGTATTTGTTTTCATTTATATTAAGTTTACTATTATTGCGGCAAAGATATATTATTAATTGAATATTTATCAATTTTTCATTTAAACAAATGCCTTTTAGCTTATGTTAGACAAAGATAATATCAAAAAGTCTAACAAATTTCTTAATATAAAACAATTAATAGTTATTTTTATAAAAAACTTAAAAAAAACAATATGAATTCCAATTTTAACAAACGCATAATAGACAAAGCGAAAGAACTTGGGTTTTCTGAAATTGGTTTTTCGAGAGCAAAAAAACTTGATGAAGATGAGGTTTGGTTGAAAAAATGGCTTGATAAAGGATACAATGCCGGAATGGAATACATGAATAATCATTTTGATAAAAGGCTAGATCCAACCGAACTTGTCCCAAATGCAAAGACAGTCATTTCGTTTTTATATAATTATTATACTGAAACTTCACAAAATGAGAATTCAGAATTGACTGTATCCAAATATGCTTTTGGTAGAGATTATCACAAAGTCGTAAAAAATAAATTAAAAATACTATTCAATTATATTAATAATGAAATTCATCCTATCAAAGGTAGAATATTTGTAGATTCAGCGCCGGTGATGGAAGGATCTTGGGCAAGTAGCTCCGGTTTGGGATGGATAGGAAAAAATTCATTATTAATTAATCCTAAAAAGGGTAGTTATTTTTTCCTTTCTGAAATCATAATAGACTTAGAACTCTATTACAATTCGCCTATTTCAAATCATTGTGGTAATTGTACTAAATGTATAGACGCTTGTCCTACTAATGCGATAAAACCCGAAGGATATGTAGTAGATGCAAATAAATGCATTTCATATTTAACAATAGAAAATAAAAAGGAAATACCTGTTGAATTTGAAAATAAAATGGAAAACTATATTTTTGGTTGTGATATCTGTCAAGATGTATGCCCATGGAATCGTTTTGCTGAGGAACATAGGGAAAGCGATTTCATACCCAAGGAAGAGTTTTTAAACTTGACAAAAGAAGATTGGATTAATCTAACAGAAGATAAGTTTGAAGAACTGTTTTTTGGAACACCAATAGCTAGAGCAAAATTTGGAGGCCTCAAAAGGAATATCGAATTTACAATATAGTATAAATTATTTCAATTATACATGGGACAGTTGAAATGTATCCATATAATTCCTAACATCAATCTTTTTGACTAAGTTTGCATTGATGAAACTTGCATTTGATATAGCGCGAAGATATTTGGTTGGTAAAAAGACTATTAATGCTATTAATATAATTACAGGTATTTCTGTTTTTGGTATTTCTATTGGTGCTGCGGCACTAGTATTGATATTATCGGTTTTCAATGGTTTTGAGGATTTGATTGGTGAGCACTTTAATACATTCAATCCAGAACTAAAGATCACAGCTAAAAAAGGAAAATTTTTCAAGGTCGATAGTGGTTTTATTGAGAAATTAAACACCATACAAGGTATTTCTGATTATTCTCTCACTGTTGAAGAAGTAGCCTATTTTGTTTATGGAGATAGTCAGTCTTTTGGTCAAATAAAGGGTGTAGATAATAAATTTAAAATAGTCAACAATATTGATACTGCGATTGTAGCCGGTGAATTTTTATTGGAAAAACAAGATATAAATTATGGTGTAATCGGAAATGGGTTAGCAGCAAAAATGGGAATAAATATTTCTGACAAAATAACACCTATAAATATTCATGTGCTAAACAAGAAAACCAATGGATCCAAAAGAGGAGAGGTATTTCCTTCGGGAAAATTTGCTATTCTCAGTCAATCTGATTTGGAATATGTTCTTATTTCAATAGATCAAGCCCAGTACTTAATAGGAAATTCTAAATCTAATGATACAGCGAAATATTCAGCTATAGAAGTAAAAACCAAAGGTAATATTAATGATGTGCAGAATGAATTAAAATCCTTGTTTGGTGAAAATTTTTATATAAAAAACAGGAAAGAGCAGGATGAAGAGTTGATGAAGATAATGAATATGGAAAAATGGATTGCATATGTGATTGTTTCGCTATCTCTGTTTTTGATTGCCATTAACCTAATCGGTAGCCTTTGGATGATTGTTTTGGACAAAAAGAAAGACATTTCTATGCTCCAATCTATGGGTGCAAAGAAAAGTACAATTAGACAAATATTTTTGTATGTAGGAATGCTAATATCCGGTTTTGGATTGATTTTGGGATTTGTCATTGCTCTTTTGTTTTATTTTGCCCAAAAGAATTTTGACTTGATAGGCATACCGGAGGGAGCTACTATTATTGATGCTTATCCGGTACAATTAAGATTATTTGATTTTATAATCGTGACAATTACTGTTTTATTAATAGGATTTTTAATATCTCTCCTCCCTGCTAAAAAAGCCGGTAATATTTCTGCATTTATACGAGAAGAATAAATAATTTATATCGGTAATTGTATTTTCAACTCTTTATTATTTATCCTGCCATCCCAAATTGAATAACGCATCCCCCATATTTACGACAGGAGCATTATTGTGTCCTAAAATATATGCTTTCCGACTGGAATGAATATTCTTGGATTCTTCTCCCAACACATCTTTTATCATTCCTATAAGTTCTTTTTCTTCAACTTGATAACCTGATTTTTTCAAGGCTCTGAATAGTCCGGAATCCCTTGCTCTTATCCACGATGTTTTATTTATTTTAATAGAAGTAGTTATATGATTATCTGATTCTTCAGGTTTTATCATACCAAAATGATACAAGATGTTTTTAATCCCTGCAAGTCCCTTTTCAATAGACAAATCATCTAGCCTTTTTGATTCACCACCTTCAAACACGATGATAGGAATGCCCCTATCATTGGCTGCTTTTCTCAACGACTTTTTAATCATTGGTTTTTCAATCATAAACGGAGCATTAAAAATACTTGCTAAAGTTTTTGATTCATCAACTCCTTTGGAGTATCTTATTTGTGGATAATTATATCTTGAATCTCCACCTGTATGAAAATCAATACCCATATCCACATGGGGCAATATAAATTTAGTGAGTTTTCTTGCTACTCTAGAAGCCAAAGAGCCGGTATTTACTCCGGGAAAGCTTCTATTTACATCTTTACCATCCGGCACTTCTCTACTAAAGTTAATAAAGCCATAAACATTAAGAAGCGGAATCACTATTACTGTTCCGGACTCTAAATCTTCGTAGTATTCTTGTTCAATAGAACGTCTAATTATCTCTACACCATTTATTTCATCACCGTGTATTCCCCCCAAAACCAATAAGGTTTTCCCTTTTTTCTTCGCTCTATAAACATTTGCAAATATATTGATATGTGTACCGGAAGGAAGTTTTCCAACTCTTATTTTTATTTTTTTATTTTCGCCCGGTAAAATCTCATGGCCATTAATTTTCATCATAATCTAAATTTTGAATTTCTTTCCACTAATGAAATTATCGAACGAGCAATATTTACGTTTGTTGTTGTCTCAATACCTTCCAGTCCCGGAGAAGCATTTACTTCAATGACCATTGGACCTTTATTTGACCTTAATATATCTACTCCGGCAATTTGCAAGCCGAGAATTCTTGCAGATTTTTTTGCAAGAGATATTTCTTCATTTGTCAACTTTATGCTAGTTGAGCTACCTCCTCGATGAAGATTTGAACGAAATTCTCCTCCTACTGCAGTTCTTCTCATAGCTGCGACGACTCTATCCCCTACAATAAATGCTCTAATATCAGTACCCGAAGACTCTTTGATAAATTCTTGAACAAGTACTTTGTGCTTTAAATTCAAAAAAGCTTCAAGTAAAGTAGCACTGACACTAGAATTATCTGATTTTATAACTCCTTCTCCATGCGTACTATTGAGTAGTTTTATAATTATCGGATGTTCGGAAAACAACTCTAAAAAGCCATCCAAGTCCTCCGAATAATTTGTAGTAGCCGTATTAGGAATCGGAATACCATTTCTTGACAATATCTGAAGGCAGGTAAATTTATTTCTAGCTTTCAATAAACTTTCTGATTTCAGAACACTATAAACACCCCTGTTTTCAAAATGCCTAATCACATAAGAACCATATTCAGTAGCAGTAGCGCCAATTCTCGGTATTATAGCGTGTATTCCCTGTAGCTCATAGCCATTATAAAATACCTTAGACATTCCGTCTTCTATTAAAAGATCACAATACATATGGTCAATTACCTGTACAAAATGACCTTTCATGGCAGCAGCTCTATACAAACTTTGTGTGCTGTACAAAGCAGAACTTCTTGATAAAATTATTATATTCATCTTATATTTATTCTTAAATTTATTTCTTTTGTCAGCAAGATATCAATATTCATCAATAAAAGAATCTTTATATGTAAAAAATATCTATTTTGCACTTCTTTTAACAATTTTACACTTAATAAAAACCGACAAATGGCATTAAATGATAAAAAAACTATAACAGGGTGGGCATTTTATGATTGGGCAAATTCAGCATATTTTTTAGTGATATCCACGGCAATATTTCCCGCATATTTTTTGGCAAGAACTAGTAGTAAAATAGATTTCTTCGGTATGGAATTGACTAATAGTTCTGTCTTTTCGTATGCTGTATCATTGTCATATTTGGTGATTGTGTTCCTCTCTCCTATACTATCCGGAATTGCAGATTATGGTGGTAAACGGATGTTTTTCTTGAAATTGTTTACTGTAATAGGTTCTGTTTCATGTATTGCCCTGTCATTTTTTACAGGGGATAGCAATGTATGGATTGGAATTTCTGCATTTATGCTTGCCACAATAGGAGCATCAGGAGGTATGGTTTTTTATAACGCCTATTTACCGGAAATTGTAACTGAAGACAGATATGATCAGGTTAGTGCCAAAGGATTTGCATATGGATATATAGGAAGTGTTATTTTGTTGGTTTTTATATTGTTTATGTCGCTTAAACCCCTGATGTTCGGCATACCTGAAGGTACAACAATTCCTTATAGATTAGGGTTTGCCTTAGTTGGCATTTGGTGGATCGGATTTGCTCAGATTACTTTTATCAGGCTACCAAAGGGAACTAGTACAAGTTTTAGTAAAGATATGATATCAAAAGGTATTGATGAGATAAAAAAAGTACTTTTCAAGGTAAAAAACAATTCAAATTTATTGAAATTTTTAGCTGCTTTCTTTTTCTATAGTGCGGGGGTTCAAACTGTAATTTATTTAGCTTCGATATTTGCAAAAGAAGAATTAAAATTTGAAACAGATGAATTAATAATTGTTATTTTAATACTTCAATTGGTCGCCATAGTCGGTGCGTATTTATTTGCTATTATTTCTGACAAAACCGGAAATAAAATATCACTTATTATTCAAGTTATTATCTGGGTGATAATAGCTGTCATTGCATTTTTGATAGAAAATAAAACCCAATTTTACGCTTTAGCAGGGTTTGTAGGTATGGTAATGGGAGGAATCCAATCTCAATCAAGATCGGCATATTCAAAAATAATAGATTCTGAAAAAGAGGATTTGACTTCCTATTTCAGCTTTTACGATATCGTGTACAAATTATCTATTGTTATTGGCACTTTTGCATTTGGCATCGTCAATGAAATAACCGGTGATTTAAGAAAAAGTGTACTTTCTCTTGCATTTTTCTTTTTAATAGGGTTAGTGTTTTTAGTTTTGACTGATTTCAAACAAGCCGAAACAGCTGTTAATAAGTAATATTTAGTACCTGTATTATAACCGTTGAATTTTAAAACTATGTTAATTTTATAGATATTTATGATTTATCAACCGATTTTACCTTTTAGAAATGCTCATTTTAATACCATTTATAGAAAAGCATTTACTTCTTATAGGGTATTGTACAAAAGAAAAAGACTTATTACTGATGATGAAGATTTTATTGATATTGATATTTCTACCGTAGATTCAAATAAGATTTTTATAATAGTTCACGGCCTTGAAGGTAGTTCCAAATCAAAATATATACTTTCCAATACAGAATTTTTTAATAAAAATGGTTTTGATGTTTGTGCTATGAACATGAGAGGATGTAGCGGTGAATCAAACAAACTTTATAGCTCATATCATAGTGGTAAAACCGATGATTTGGACTTAGTCGTTGATTTTATTTCAAAAAAATATGATATAATCTATCTGTTAGGATATAGCCTTGGTGGTAATATAGTCATGAAATATACAGGAGAGAAGAGTAACACAATTAACAGAAGTATAAAAAAATCTATCGGAGTATCTGTACCGGTTGATCTAAAAAGCTCATCTGTTGAATTGGCTAAGACAAAGAACTTTTTGTACAATTATATGTTTATGAAAGAAATGAAAACAAAGCTAAAAGAACGTGTTATCAGATTTGGAATTGATATTGATATGACAACGATAAATAGCATTAATAACTTTAATCGGTTTGATGATATTTATACATCAGTTGCACATGGGTTTAAAGATGCTGAAGACTATTGGGTTAAAAACTCAAGTAAGCAGTTTCTGACTTCGATCAGAATACCATCTTTGCTGATTAACGCCTCTGATGACACATTTTTAGGAAAAGGTTGTTATCCATATGAAGAAGCAAAGTTAAATAAATATTTTACACTTGAGGTTCCAATATATGGAGGACATGTTGGATTCAATGTTTCCTTTAACCATAAAAAGAATTTTTGGCTTGAAAAAAGGATTTTAAAATTTATTGAAAATGCATAAAGTTAAGCAATATTGTACAGGTTCATCATACAAAGCTTTGATGGATGATAATTTATTACTGGACATTAGAGAAAATGATGAATTTGACAAGGTAAAGTTTGATGTCCCTCATATTCTGCATATACCTTATAGTGAAATACATGGTAGATATAACGAAATTCCAAGGGATAGACCTATTATTGTGGCTTCATCATATGGTAAGACAGGTGCTAAGATCTCTAAAATGTTACTAAATAAAGGTTTTATCAATGTGTCAAATCTCGAAGACGGGCTTTCCAAATGGCTTTATAAAAGATATCCGGTTTTGGGTGATAAATTCTTTGACCTTAGGAAAGAGTAATACCAAATCATCTTTCCAATATAAATCTTTTAACAATTCTGTAATCCTTGGATTCCAAAACAAGGAAATATAAACCCGGAGATAATACTGACACATCAATTCTGTTCCTATTGCTTTTCATGACTATTTTTCCATGTACATCTATTATTTTGTACCTCTCCTGATGACCTTTATCGCATTTTAATACTAAAACATCACTTACAGGATTGGGGTATATACTTAATATATCATTAAAGTCATTATCAATAACAGCACTAAAATCCATCAGGCAAATAGTTGAATCAACGATTGATTCACAACTATCCTTAACCTCAACTTTGTAACAGCCTTTATCCAAATTGTTAATATTACTATCTGTAGAAAAAACTTCATCATTTTTAAACCATCTGTATGAATACTGCCCGGAACCTCCTGTCACTGATACTGAAATAGAACCTTTGTGACCAGAGTCAATATCCTGTTTAATAATAGAAGATATTTCAAGTTTTTTCGGATTTGTGATTTTTATAGTTTTCACACCCAACAAACCGTTTTTATCGGTCACTGTTACAAAATATTCACCTGATTTCAAATTGTATATTTCTTGTGATGATTCATTATTTGACCAAAGAAAAGAATATGGTGCTTGACCACCTTCAGCGGTTATTTTTACAAATGCCGAACTATCATCCGGACATAAGTTATTTTGTTGATCTTCAATCGATATATCAAGTGAACTACCAATCACTCCAATAGCTTTTGACTCAAAAACTCTATCTCCGGCAAAAGAGCCATCTCCATTTGCTATTATTGTGGTGTAATATAGTGTTAAAATCTTGTTGTCGCCCGTGTTTGGTGCTTTCCAATTAAATTCAAATGAAGCATATCCATTTTTTATCTTAATAGCCGGTTTGCTTTCCGCATATTCTCTATTTTTATATTTTGATATATTTACATTTTGCAATGATTTTGATAATTTCCCAACACTTTTGTCTTTGTCAACTACCATCAGTTGAAAATTTGTATATTTTGCTCTTGAATCATCGCTTTTTACCACAACTTCAATATTATAATCTTGCCCAGGTAGTATTATTGAAGGAAAACCTTTGACTTCCGAATAACCATATGGACTAATAGAACTAATCTGATGACAGATAGTGCAAGAATATTCGTCATTTATTGGAGCTCCTGTATAGCCATCCGGTGGATTAGCATAATAATTTATGAATAAAATTGATGATATTATAGCAATAAAAAGTATTGAACGTGACATTTGTTGCAATTTTTGTGACAAATATAAACAATTTGCGTGACTATCGCTGTTATATATGTCTAAATAGTGTCTGTCTATAAAGTCATTAAAATTTAAAAATATTATTAAAATCTTTGTTTTCAAAAATCAAGCACTTTATAGACAGACACTAAATGTATTTATTAACAAAGAAGTTTATTTAAAAAAACAAATAACTTCAATAAAAAAAAGAGATATTATGGCAATAATGAAAGTAATTGAAATCATGGCAGATTCAAAAACAAGTTGGGAAGACGCTACAAAAAAAGCTGTTGAAAAAGCAAGCGGAAGTGTAAAAGGTGTAAAATCAGCATATGTACAAAGTCAAAGCGTGGTTGTAAAGAAAGGGAAAGTGGACGCTTATAGAGTGAATGTTAAAGTCACTTTTGAAGTGAAATAACTATTATCACGTTAAAATATGAAAGGGGTTATCATGTAGTTTGGTAACTCCTTTTTTACAAAAGATCTTATCAGCAGACATTCAATATTTCACTCTAAAGTCATCAAAATAAGTAACAGCATCTGCTTTTGTCCACAAGCCAATTTTCCCTGCTTTGGTAAAAGTATTATCTTTTACCTGGAAAATCTCATTTCCATTAAGAAATACAGAGAACAAATCATCTTGAACAACCAAGCCCAATTTATTCCATCCATGCCCTAAAGGACTGACATCAACCCCATAAGTCCTACCTTTGCCCACAACAGGTAAATCTGTTCTTCTGCCGTTTTTCACTTTGTAGAGCACTACATTATCTTCAAGTGGATTGGCTCTTACCACATAGTAATTGTTCTTGTCAGTAAATCGCCAAATGAAACCTCCTCCTTGATCCATATCGCCATCGACCCCTTTCATCCTTACTTCCAATTCAATATTTTTAATGCTTAAATCATCAAAAACAATATCATTAAAATGATAATTTGGCCTATCCTGAGAAAGTTGAGCTAAGACCTTATTCCCTTTGTCATCTACGATTTTCCAATCAGTAATCTTACCGCGTCCGGTAAAATACTGTGACCATCCGACCGGAAGTTTTCCTTTTTCATTATTCTCAAAATCAAATAATGTATCATATTTTGATTCAAAATTCTTCCTAACTTGGTTGGTTGCTGATTTGTTATTTTCAGTAGGTTTTATCGGTTTACAATTGTAAAAAAAAAGAATACTGATCAAAAATATTAAGGATGTTTTCATTTTAATAAGTTTTATTGATGCTAAATTATAATATTTTTGTTGATAAAGCAATCTATTATTTTAATATTCTAAAAAATATTTTACAAATTCATTTTTAGAGTTCTTTATTTGTTCTACACTACCCGATTCTTGTAATATACCCTTATTGATGACAGCAATATTATCTGCATACTTCAGGGCTTCTCTATGATCGTGCGTAACATAAATAATAGTTAAATTGTATTTTTTCATTAATAAAGAAATAAACTTTAAAATTTTCCTTTTTGATTTTACATCAAGGCTGGCCAAAGGCTCGTCCATCAACAATATTGTGGGTTTTAAAACCAAAGCTCGTGCTATTGCAATCATTTGTTGCTGTCCTCCTGACATTTGATGAGGAAACTTTTTTGAATAATCTGTTAAACCAAAAAATTCAAGTATTTCAAAAACAGTTTCTTCAATATGTTTCTTCCCTCTTTGCTTTAGTCCAAATGCAATATTTTCATAAACTGTAAAATGAGGCCAAAGCGCCAAGTCTTGAAATATAAAACCAATTTCTCTTTTTTCAGGTTGAACAATAATAGTTTCGCCTTTTGTTACTATCCTATTATTAATAAATATACTGCCTTTTTGCGGAATTTCCAAACCGGCAATAAGTCTTAATATCGTTGTTTTACCACTACCTGACTCACCCAAGATGTAAGTAACTTTATTTTTTTCAAACTCTAAAAACAGATTATTTAATATCATTGCATTGGAGTAAGAATGAGTAATATTATTTAATTTAATAATTGACATTGTATTCGGTTAATATTTTTTTAAAAGTATAAAACAAAATTGAAATAAGCAAGATAGTAAATATAAATACAATCAACGCCATAGAACTTGTTAGTGAATCAGGTGCATTTGCCATAATGGTAAATACCTTTATAGGCATAATCTCCGTCCCGGGTGGATATACCATAATTGTAGTCCCAAGATCGCCAAGACAAAAAAGAAAATTAATGATAAAAGCCGCATAAATAGCAGGAAAAATTAGTGGGATAACGATTTTTAGTATCCTTTTTATATATCCTACTCCCTGTATTTTTGCTGCATCTTCCATTGATTTTGGAATTTGTTTTAATGAATTACGGATTATTTTAGCTGATATAAAGCTATATTTACCGATATAGCCGAGTATTATTATTCCAAGCCCTGAATAAATAAAATTAAGGTAGGGTTTGTTATAAAATTTAATCAATGCTATACCCAATATAATAGATGGAATCGCGAAAGTAAATAACAGAATTCTATCTATTGTGTTTTGATTATATCTCACTGAGTAATAGGCAGCAACAAAACCTATAACAACCGTACAAACAGCCCCAAGTAGAGCCAGTAATATTGAATTGCCAAATGAGGGCAACAAAAGATTGAAGGCTTTTACAAATTCATCTAAACCATCAACAAATGAATGTAAAATTAAAACTATGACGGGAAGGCATATCATAATAAAAACCACCGTTATCATTATCCAAAATCCTATTATATTTAGTCTATTAGAATCATAAATCTTTGCTTCCTTTCCCTTTGTCCCAACTGATAAAAACGTGGATTCTGAAATATGCTTTTTTTCAGATAACAATAAAATCATACAAAGTACTATCAATAAAACGGATTGAAGTACAGCTAATCCATGATTGTAAAATGCAGAGAACTGCGTAAATATTTCTGTTGTATATACCCTTATGCCAAAATATGATGGAACAGAAAACTCTGAAATGCTAAAAATAAAAATCAGGACAAATGACGATAAAATAGCCGGTTTTATCAAAGGTATTAGTATTTTGAAAAAGACATTTGGAAAATCAGTCATCAAAAGAGCTGATTCCTCCAATTGCTTTGAGATATTTGTCATACTTGAGCCAATAATAAGTATTGATAGCGGAATATAGATAGTGCTGTGAACCAATATTATAGCAAAATAAGAATACTTTTTATATATATCATACTCGATACTATTAAACACAAAAAAAGACAAATCCTTCCATGCTATCGCAAGAATGTAAGGAGAAATAAATAATGGAATAAGTATTAATAATTTGAAAAAGTTTCTGTATTTGACATTCGTTTTATAAAGAATAAATCCTAGAATCACTCCCGATATTGTAGAGAAAAAAGCAACTGATAATGCAAGCAATGAGCTTTTGAATAATAGACTCAGCAGATCGTTATTAAGTTCCTTAAAATTTTCACTAAATCCAACACCAAAAAAAGTTAACCCAAGCACATTGACAATAGGTAAAACGATAAATAATACAAGCAAAATCAAAGTTACCAGATAAATAATTCTTATATTTTGTTGTCTTATCATAGTTGAGAGGCAATGCCGTTTTGAATTATTTTTCAACCCAATTTTTTAAGTATTTTTGTATCTTATTCAATTTATTTGCTGTTGTATTGTAATCTATTTTCATCGGATTTATTTTGTCTAGGGAGAGCATGCCTTTGGGAATGGGTACTTCTTTGTGCAATGGCATTTGTGCGCAAGAAGCAGCCAATTTTGATTCTGTCTCCTTACTTAATAAAAAATCAAATAATTTTTTTGCATTGTTTGAAATTTTATTTTTTTTGATTAAACTTAAAGTATTTGGGACTATAAGACTACCAATTCCATCCTGATCTAAAAAAACAATTCCTATATTAGCGCCTTCTTTAATAGCCTCATTGGCATCATCGGTATCTGTCAATCCACAGTATTGTTCTCCTTTGACTACACGTCTTTTCACATCACCATTGCTAGAGGCTAAGACAATATCATTTTTTTTCAAATTCATCAAAAAAGCTTTAGCTCTTTCATCTCCGAGTGCTGTGAACAATGCAGCCAAATGAAAAGTGGTGGTGCCAAATAAGGGATTTGCTAATGTTACTTTTCCCTTATATTTTTCTTTAGTCAAGTCAAAAATAGATTTTGGCACATCTTCTTCACCAAGTAAATCTTTGTTGTAAATCAAAACTCTAGCTCGTGCAGAAAATCCAGTCCAATAATAATCCTTATCTTTAAATAATTGATTTATTCCTTTTGCTGATTTTGACTTATATGGATATAGAATATTTTGATTCAATAAAACAATGGTTCTAATCGGATCGCCACTCCAAAAGACATCACACTGGGGGTTAGCTTTTTCGGCTATTAGACGATTTAAGATTCCTGTTGACTTGGTCTCTTCAGTATCATAAACAGCTTTTACATTTATTCCTGTTTGGCTTTCAAAATCATTCAATATCGGTTGAGAAAACACTTGATCTATCGTTGTGTAAACTACAATTGTATTAGGATTATCATTGCATGCAAAAAGGGTGATAATGATCAAAAGTATTGAAATAAAGTAAATGTTTTTCATGTTTTATCTTTTATTAATCAAAAATACAAAAAAATAACTAGTGTCTACATGAAAACAGACAAGTTTTGATTTGTAGATGTTTCAAATTAGTGTCTGTCTATAAAGTGCTTGATTTTTGAAAAATAAAGATTTTTGATGAGATTTTTGTCTTTCTGAGAATTAGTGATGCCTTAGCATCAGTAATTTGAATAAAGTAAGTAACTATACAGATAAAATAAATTTAAAAAACACAGATAGATAAATTTTGCGTTCCAAATTAATACTTTATCTTTGTTGCTGATTATGGGAGAATATATTGTATCAGCTAGAAAATACAGACCGGGTTCATTCGATGAAGTGGTAGGACAAGAACATGTCACTTCTACACTGAAATCTGCTTTGCACAAAGGTCAGTTAGCTCAGGCTTATCTCTTTACCGGACCTAGAGGTGTTGGTAAAACTACTTGTGCTCGGATACTGGCAAAAGTAGTTAATTGTGAAAACCCTATAGACAAAAACACGGCTTGCAACGAGTGTGAATCCTGTAAGGCTTTTGATGGAAATGCTTCGTTTAATATTTTTGAACTTGATGCTGCTTCCAATAATAGCGTAGATCATATCCGTATGCTTGTGGATGAACAAGTACGGTATTTACCACAAAAGGGAACTTATAAGGTATTTATTATTGATGAGGTACATATGCTTTCTAAGTCTGCTTTCAATGCATTTTTAAAAACTTTGGAAGAACCGCCAAAGCATGTAATATTTATACTCGCAACCACAGAAAAGCATAAAATAATACCTACGATTTTATCCAGATGTCAGATATATGACTTTCGTGCCATTCAAGTGAGTGATATAGTAAAGCAACTGGAACTTATTTGTGAGAAAGAAAATATTACCGCGGAAAAAGAGGCGCTTCATGTTATTGCTAACAAAGCAGATGGTGCGATGAGAGATGCTTTGTCCATATTTGACAGAATAGTGAGCTCATCAGAAAATAGTACAATCACATATAAACAAGTATTTCAAAATCTCAATTTACTTGATTATGATTATTTTTTCAAAATAACCGACCATATTTTACAAAGTGATTTGTCAAGTGTTTTACTTCTTTTCAGTAAAGTCCTTAGAGAAGGATTTGATGCAAATCTATTTATAAATGGATTAACTGAGCATTTAAGACAATTATTAATCAGTAAAGATCCAAGAACACATATATTATTAGAGGTGGGAGAAGAATTAAAAACAAGATATATTAATCAATCCAATCTCGTGGATAAAAACTTCGTATTGTCTGCTTTAAATATATTAAATCAATGCGATTACCAATATCCATTGGCTCAAAATAAAAGATTACATGTTGAGATTACTCTTAGTAAAATGTGTCATTTAAAAGATATATTAAAAGGGGAGGATAGAGTCCCTGAAAAAAAAAAGACTAATCTAAAGCAAAATACGGAAACAAAAATTTCCACTTCTAAAGATAATGACAAAAAAAAGAGCCTGCAAAAAGAAAATAAATCTACTATTCAGGGAAATGTCCACTCTGATTCTTCTTCCCATGAAGAAGAAAAAATAGAGCTTAAGAAAATAAAAGAAAATAAATCTATTTCCAATTCCTCCTTTAAAGTTCCTAGATTAAATGCACTTATAGATCAGATCAAAAAAGAAGAGGCAGATAAAAAAGAACCGATAGAAATTGACACAAATTTAATTAAAAATGTTGTTTTTGAATTGATAAATAAGCATAATTCACAAATTACTATCAATGTATTGAAAGAACTTGATTTTGAAGATGTGAAAGGTGATTTGAAAATCTATGTGCCTACTAAACTGGCAAAAGATGTATTGACAGATGAAAAACAATTATTGAGTAGAATTAGAGAGATTCATTATAATCCGGTACTGGATATTGAGATTATTGTTGATTTGAAAAAGTTTCCGGATCATCAAGAAATAAAAACAAAGAAAATTTTGTCAACAAAAGAGAAATATGAATTGTTAGTAAATAAGAATCCATTGATCGTGGATTTTATAAAACAATTTGATCTACATATTGATTCATAAAAATATCAAAATGACATTAACGAAAATAAAATCAATTTTTGATAAAAATTCTGAGACATTAACCTTTCAAAAAGGTGATAAAATATATACCCCGGGCACAAAAGTAAATGAAATATACTGTATAAAAGTAGGAAGTGTCAAAATAGGTTGTTACAATGAAAAAGGAAGAGAAATAACTAAATTTATTTTTTATCAAAACGAAATATTTGGGGAACAATCTATTGCGGGATTAAAAAAAAGGAGAGATTACGCTTTTGCACTTGAAGAAACTGTTATACAGAAAATAGATATTTTTAAACTTAAGGAGATAGCCAAAGTTGATAAGGATTTGTCATGGTTTTTCATCAATCTTTTAGGGGAAAGAAACATAGCTCTCGACGAAAGATTGGAATCAATTGTATTCAAAGATTCAAAAACAAGGATAATTGATTATTTGTTGAAATTGATTGATAAAAAAGGGAAAAAAGTAGGATACGAAATCGTATTGAGACAGTTTATGACACATCAGGAAATAGCAAATCTTACGTCAACTTCAAGACAGACTGTTACTACCGTATTAAATATTTTGAAAAATCAAGGAATAATAACATTTGATAGACACAGGCTATTGGTTAGAGATATTGAAAAGTTGAAAAGCGGTATTTGCTAATAATTTAATTGATTTTAATGATATACAAGTCTTTTATCAGACCAATATTTTTTCTGCTTGATCCTGAAAAAGCACATCGCATTGCCTTAGTAGGTTTGTCTTTTTTCGGTCGATTTTATCCAACAAAATTGCTAATAAAAAATTTATTTGAGTATAAATCTGAAAACTTAAAGAGAGATATATCAGGTTTAATATTTCAAAATCCGGTAGGGCTGGCAGCGGGATTTGACAAAGATGCTGATGCTTTTGATGAATTAGGCCTGCTTGGATTTGGATTTGTCGAAATAGGAACTCTGACGCCTAAAGCTCAAAGTGGAAATCCTAAACCAAGATTATTCAGGTTAAAAAAGGACAAAGCACTTATAAACAGAATGGGCTTCAATAATCACGGAATAAATATAGCGATTGAAAAACTAAAAAGCCGCAAAAATAAAAACTTAATTATTGGTGGTAATATAGGCAAGAACAAGATAACTCCATTAGAAAAAGCTGATCAGGATTATATCTATTCATTTGAAAAACTTTTCCCTTATGTTGATTATTTTGTGATAAATGTATCATCACCTAATACCCCTAATCTTAGAAAACTCCAGGATAAGAAGCCTTTGACAATACTGATAAATAAGATTTTGAATTTGAATAATAAAAAAAAATATCCCAAACCTGTTTTTCTTAAAATCGCTCCGGATTTGACCTTATCGCAATTAGACGATATTATTGATATTGCAAACAATTCACAGCTTTCGGGGATAATAGCAACAAATACTACAATTAGTAGAGAGGGTTTGATTACTTCTGAAAGTAAACTAAATGCAATAGGTAATGGAGGACTCAGCGGAATGCCATTGACAATACGAAGTATAGAGATAATAAAATATTTGAGAAAAAACCTTAATAAAAACAAAAAGATAATCGGAGTTGGGGGAATATCAAAGCCCCAAGATGCAATTGAAAAATTAGAGGCCGGAGCTGATTTAATCCAGGTGTTTACCGGATTTATATACGAAGGACCGTCATTAATAAAAAGGATAAATAAAGCAATTGCACTTCACTAAAATAGCCATTACAGGGTTAATGTAAGAGATTATTAATGCACATGACAAATCAAGTAATGAATATAGATATTCAAAACATGGGTATTATTAATCGGTTTGGGGATTAATAATAAAATGTGCTAAAAGAGCTCAATTGCTTACTTTCCTAAAAAATTGTTTACCGCACCAACAGCCTTTCTCACAACATCGTAATTAATAGAATAAATCATCAATTTTCCTTCCTTTTTTGAACTTACGACATCTGCACTTCTCAATATTCTTAAGTGATGCGATGTAATAGATTGCTCTAATTGCAGAGCTCTATATATGTTGTTAACATTAATATCGCCGTTTCTATCAATAAATTCAAGTATCTTCATCCTCAAAGGATGTGCAAGTGCTCTTGTCAGTTCGACAGCATATTGTAGTTTGCTGACGTCTAATAGTACCTTAGTCTTTTCCATTCCAAAATCTTTGTAGTTTTCTTAAAATTTGAGACATTTTGTAGTAACCTCGCTGCAAATATGATACATTTATTTAATATATCCTAATAATATATTAAATATTTTTATAATTTGTAAAAAAACTAACAATTCCGAAAGGAATTCTTTTAATAATTTGGGATAAAAATCAGAGTTTTAAAAAAATAAACAGCTTGCCAAAACTAAATTTAACTCAATAATAATGGCAAGCTAGATATATTTTTTTTGTAGTACTGAAATCTAGCCAGCTAAATCAGAGACTAATTTGTCTATCTGCTTTAGTCTATCTTTGTCCAAGGAATAGTAAATAAATTTACCGTTTCTTTCAGTTCTTACTACCCCTGCTCTTCTCAAGATAGCAAGATGTTGAGATGCTACAGATTGCTCAAGTCTTAACTTGATGTAGATATCGGTAACCGTTATGCCTTCACTTTCTTCCAAAAGGTCAATTATCCTTTGGCGCAACTGGTGATTTACCGCTCTAAGGACCAATACTGCTTTTCTCAAATCAGCATAATCCAATAAAATATCTTTACCACCTTTTTTCAGTATTACAGTTTCGTTCTTTTTGTCTCTCATAATTATCTATTATTAAAAGTTGACTAATATGCTCTACATATAACATAAACCGTACCAACTTTTAATTTTACCTGTATTTCACCATACAATTTTTCACATATTTATTTTTCTTATAGAATATAAATAAATCTAATCAAAATATATTGCTTATTAACAGTTATTTAACCTTTGGCTTGGTAATGTTTGGTGGCTTGATATAATTAGGAGAAAAATATGCTATATCTTCAAATTGCTTATTTTGGAATTTATTTGTAGCAATATTTATTAGGTTTTTTGATGAACAAACAATATTGGAGTATTCACTATTCAAATGTTGAAATAGCTTTTTGGTTTTATCCGCACCATTGCCTGAAAATATAATTTTATATCCGGCATCAAAATAATTTGAAAAAGTATTTTCATCTAAAATGATGGGTTCGTTTTCAAAAATAACATCCATTTTTTGCGTAAACAATGAAGCATAGACCTCCATTCTTCTGGCATCTATCATAGAGCATACAAGATATTTCTCTTTGCTGTTGGATCTACTCATATATGCAAGAGATTGTAAGGTGTTAACTCCTATCAGTGGGATATCATTACCATAGCATATTGCTTTTGCAGCGGACATACCTACTCTTAGAGAAGTATACGATCCAGGGCCTTCACTTAATGAAACTGCAGAAAGACTATCAAACATAATCTTAGCTTTGTCCATAACATCTTTTATTTGTAGCGTTATGAGCTCAGAATGTTTTAGGCTATTGATCTCCTCGTTAATCGCTAAAATTGTATTATTAGCGCTTATAGCCACAGAACAAATATCTGTGGCGGATTCAATATGTAAGATATAGTTCATCACTCAGGTTTTGCTAGTATGCCATTGTATTTATCAGATTGGCTCAGTACTTCAATTGCTTTTTTTATCTCTATATCATTTTTTAAAGAGTCTTTGATCTTACCCTTATTAAAGTAATATCTTTTTACGATTTCTTTTTCAATCAATCTTTTAATCTCATCCATATTACTATCCAAATAACTCTTTTTTTCTAATTTTACCATATCCAATAGTTTGTCAAGGTCATTATTAGTAATAGACTTAAGGTTATCGTCTACAATCATTTTTTTTAGGTTTTCAATTCCCTTTTCTGTTTTGGTTTCAAAGCTATAATTAAGTTTAGTGCAAAACTCTTTGAATTCTGAATAATCTTTGTACTCAAAATCTTCAATTGGAGGTATTGATTTGTGTTGAGAACTGTATTCATTCACATATTTAAAAATAATATTGTTTTTGATAAGACTATTCACAAATGCAGAAGGTTTTTCTTTTTCTACTAAAATATCGGGTTCTACTCCTCCTACATCATATACCTTTCTCCCTTTTTTTGTTTTAAATGCATTTCTCTTATCTTTTTTAATATATACAGCCTTACCATTTTCATAAACTTTGCTTTGAATACACCGTCCACTAGGTATATAATATTTTGCGATTGTGATTTTTACTTTCGAATTATATCCGATAGGAAATACATTTTGCACCAAACCTTTTCCAAATGATTTTTGCCCGATTAATACACCTCTATCTAGATCTTGAATAGAACCACTCACTATTTCTGAAGCAGAAGCACTTCTGTCATTTATTAATACCACTAAAGGAATATCGTCATCAAGTGCATTTTTTTGAGTGATATATACCCTGTTTTTATCTTCAATTTTTCCTCGTGTTGATACTAGTTCCTCTCCTTTTCCTACAAAAACATTTACTACGTTTATCGCCTCTCTTAGCAATCCACCTCCATTGTATCTCAAATCCAAGATCACTCCCTTTAAGTCAACGCTATCTTTCAATTTCTTTAAAGCATTTCTAACATTTCTTCCGGCGTCAGCAGTAAAGGTGGATAGATGGATATATCCAATACTATCGTTTACAAGACCAAAATACGGTACATTGGGAATATTAATTTCTCCTCTATTTATTGTTATTTTCTTTGTCTTATTTTCATTGAAACTCTTTACAGTAAAAACAATATCCGTACCGGGCGCTCCCCTTACGATACTAGCTACTTCCTTGCTTGATTTTCCTTTGGTTGATTTTCCTTCTACTTCCAATATTTGATCTCCAATCCTTAATCCTGCTTTATATGATGGACTATCTTTGTATAACTCTACAACAGTTATCACACTATCAATATTTTTCATTACTGAACCAATACCACTGTATTTGCCTTGCGTTGAAATTCTAAAACTTTCGGCTTCTGATTCAGAGAAATATCGTGTATAAGGATCCAAAGATTTTGTCATTGCATCAATCCCCTTTTTCATAAGTATATTAGGGTCTATTTTATCAACAAAATTTTTATTTAACTCCTTATATATATTAGTGTATATTTCAATATTTTTACCTATATCATATAATCGTGATTGATCTTGCGCGTAGCTACTCGCAGAATAGGACAATGTGATAAGCAATATATTTATTAAAATCCGTCTCATATATTTACATTTTTTATTTAGCTCGAAAAGCTTATTATTAACTGAAAAAGTGCGATTATTATTATACATTACCCCTCTACTATTTGCCCAACAAGAAAATACAGGTTTTTTTATGCAAATCAATCGGCTTGTTTTTTTTCCATTGTCCGATTGTTTTAGTCAATATATATTCATTAATACCAGTAATTTCAGATGCAATACATAGTTTGATGTCGCTCTTGAATGAATCTAATAATAATTCAACCATTCTATTATTTCTATATGGTGTTTCTATAAAAATATGTGTCGTTCCTTTATTCTGAATCTCTTTTCCAATAAATAGTAATTTACTCTTTAATTCTGGTGTTTTTACAGGCAAATACCCATCAAAAGTAAAATTTTGTCCATTCAATCCTGAAGCAGCAAGGGATAAAAAAATCGAAGAAGGGCCTACTAATGGAACTATCTTTATCTCTAATTCTTGCGCTCTGGCCACTACTACCGCTCCCGGATCTGCTATTCCCGGCATACCGGCCTCTGACATTAATCCAATTGGATTACCATCTAGCGCTGGTTTAAAAAATTCTTTTGGAATAATATTCTTATCCCTTTTATCAAGTTCAAAAAAAGTCAAGTCTTCCATATTACCTTTGTACCCTGAAGCCCTAATATATCTTCTTGAAGTTCTGGCCCTTTCAACAATAAAAAACTTCAAACCATGCATGATTTTTATAACATAATCCGGAATTGTCTTTTCAAAATCCTCAGATATGGGTGTTGGTATAATATATAGTATCATCGTAATAATTATAATATGGCACGAAGATAATTATTTTTTTCATAGTAGTATAGACTAACAATACTTATGGCATAAAAATTGCGTTGATATTTGAAAGAATGTATATGAAAACAAAAGAAGAAATAGTATTGGATTGGCTTCCAAGATATACAGGAATGCCATTAAATCAGTTTGGGGAATATATAATATTAGTAAATTTCAGTAAATATGTTGATAAATTTGCAAAAAGACATAATGCAAAAGTATACGGAAGGAAGAATGCTATGCGAGCAGTAACAGCCGGCAACATTACCTTGATAAACTTTGGTATGGGAAGTGCAAATGCTGCAACTATAATGGATCTGTTAACAGCTATTAAACCAAAAGCATGTTTATTTTTAGGAAAATGTGGCGGGCTCAAACGCAAAAACAATATCGGTGACTTTATCTTACCGATTGCTGCCGTAAGAGGTGATGGTACTTCTGATGATTACTTTCCTCCTGAAGTTCCGGCATTACCTGCTTTTGCTCTTCAAAAAGCGATATCTACTACTATTAGAGATGAAAAACTTGATTATTGGACAGGAACTGTTTATACTACAAACAGAAGGGTATGGGAACATGATGATGAATTTAAACAGTACCTTAGAGGAATCCGTACAATGGCTATTGATATGGAAACAGCTACTATATTTAGTGTTGGATTTGCAAATAAAATACCGACAGGGGCACTATTACTTGTTTCAGATATTCCAATGATTCCGGAAGGAGTTAAAACATCTTCTTCAGATAAAAAAGTTGATAAAAGTTATATGGATAAACATCTTGAAATAGGTATCAAATCACTAAATCAGTTGATTAATAACGCTCAAACCGTAAGGCATTTGAAATTTTAAAAATATTTATCTAATTGTAACTTTTTTTATATCTTCACGTATTGCTTACAAGTGATATGATTTTATTTGGATATGACAACAACAGAATACAATAAGTGTGTAGAATTATTTTCCGACAATATTTTTAGATTTGCTCTGAAAAGTGTTCGTGATACCAATACAGCCAACGATGTCGTGCAGGATACTTTTATGCGTCTATGGCAGCATGTTAAAGAGGTGGATTTTGATAAGGTCAAATCGTATTTGTTTAGAATAGCACATAATCTAATGATTGATTATTTTAGGAAAAATAAAAGGATAGCAGATTTTGAATTGGTCAATAAAAACACTTATTCATTTACCGACGAATATTCTGACATCAAGGAGCAACTGGAAAAAGCAGTAAATATATTGCCGCAAATCCAAAAAACAGTATTGATGTTGAGAGATTATGAAGGATATTCTTATGGCGAAATAGGAGAAATAGCGGGTTTAACAAATTCACAAGTTAAAGTTTACATTTATAGAGCGAGAAAAAAACTAAAAGATTATCTAGTGTTAAAAGGAATTGAACTATGATAAATAGAAATAATTATGAAGCATGGTTTTTGGACTTTGCCGAAGGTAATCTTTCGGAAGAGAAAATTGACTCTTTAAATTACTTTTTAAAGAAAAACCCTGATTTGCAAGAAGAGTTTGACAGTTTAAATTTAGTATTTTTGGATGCTGAAAGATTTGAATTTGCCAATAAAGAATCGTTAGAGAAAAGTATCGACATAGAACAAGTTATCGGGCTAAATGATTTTGAAATATTAGCAATAAATAAAATAGAAGGAAATATAACCAGAGAAGAAGAGAAAGAACTTAATAGCATGATTCGTTTTTCTGATGAATTGAGAAATGAATTTAAAGTTATTGAAAAAACTATACTTAAAGCTGATAACTCTATCGTGTTTTCCAAAAAAGAATCTTTAAAAAAGAAAAGCCGTAAAGTCATACCTCTATGGATAAAATACGTAAGTTCCATCGCTGCAATAGCTGTGTTTGTGTTTTTTGTTTCAAAAGTATTAAAGACTGAGAACAATATAACTAACACTATAGCAAAATTACTAAATAAATCAACAATAAACATTGAAAACAAGTCTGTTGCCGGGTCAAAACAAATCAATAAAATAGATGATTCAATGCTATCAAATCAAAAATCACGACTTGTTTTGGAAAGAGATGAACAAAAAAAATATAGAAAAACAAATATAATAAATGCATCAAAAAAACCTATTGCTTTAGATGAAAGTTTAGTTTCTGATAGGAAACAAAAGAATACCAATATTGACGAACAACAAATCCACATCTCTTTTGTTAAGCCCTCTAGACAAAAGACAGATTTGCTTGAGTACAATTTACCTAGTATTACTAGTTTGCCGATGTTGAAGCACAGAATTCATACTACTGAAGAAGAAGAAGTTGCAATAGAGAATTCCAAATTGTTAACTCCTAAACAATTTATAATCAAATCAGTTAAAAACAAACTGGATATCGATGATAAAAACTATGATAAAGTAAGTATAGTTGATGTGGTATCAGCTACACTTGAAAAATCAAAATTAGGAAAACTGAACTATAATAAATCCAAAGATACCGGAAAAAAATACCTTGCTATAAATATCGGACGCTTTGGAATTGAAAGATCATGGAATTCTAATTAGTGTCTGTCTATAAAGTGCTTGATTTTTGAAAAATAAAGATTTTTGATGAGATTTTTGTCTTTCTGAGAATTAGTGATGCCTTAGCATCAGTAATTTGAATAAAGTAAAAATATCGCAAAAAGAATATTTTTAAATTTTAATGACTTTGTGGACAGACACTAATTAGAGAATTTATCAATCAGTTGTTTTAGTTGTCCCAATTGATGAACTCCTGCCTGCCTGTGCATTGTTTTGCCTGCCTTAAATATCATAAGAGTTGGAACACTCATAATATTGTATTTTTGAGCTACCGCTTTATTTCTATCTACATCAATTGTTATTATTTTTACTCTTCCTGCCTCCTCTTTAGCTAATTTTTGCAAAATTGGTTTTTGCATTTTACACGGTTGACACCAATCGGCAGCAAAATCGACAATTACAGGAGTTTTGCTATTGATTAAGTCCTTAAACGATACTTTTTTCTTTTTCATCTATTTCTTTTTCTTTGCCTAACACTTTAAAATTAACTTTTGTTCCAAAAACATATAGATTTAGCCCTACTTATTATTTTTTAATCTTTATAATATAATTGTAGTAGTTTTTAAGCAAGATTCTCAATTCATTGTTTGGGTTTTCTCCAATATTTTTAAATGCATTTTTTAGTTCGACTTCAGCAATTTTGTAATGTTTAGTTAAAACTGCAAGTTTTATATAAAGCACTTGATTTGCTGATGTCTTTGAGTTATTATACATTTTTTTTGATAGTTCAAATGCGAGACTCATCATACTTTCTCCTTTAATTTGTTTTAGGTATAGAGATTTTATAAATTCTATTTTCCTAATATCATTTTGTATCAAGTCAAAGTATTTTTTAGCAAATTTCACGTACTTTTTAGTATTGTGAGATTTTTCTGATTTTATCAATTTCGAATAAGTTTTGAATTCATTATAAGATAAAAAATCTATTTCTTTTATTAATTTTAAAACCTTTTTTATCTTTATATTATTTCCTTTTATTCCCGACTTTTCAATATCGCTTAAGAAAAGAGAATAAATCTTTCTATCTACTTCTTCTGCTTCGTATATGCTTTTTACTTTATCAATATTATTAATCAATTCACTAAAAAGGCTATTTTGAGTTGTATAAATAGTTCTATATATAAATTTAAGTCTTAAATCTTCTCTTATTTTATTGGACATTAAAAATTCAGAAGCTAAAAATTCAGAAGGTTTATCCAAATTATTCAATGCATTGATATATTTTATAATAAATGCATAATTTCTTTTGCCGGCATTATAATCTCGTTCAAAATCGTCTATTTTATTGTGTAATTTTATAGCTGTTTTGCCTAAAGTAACCATTTGATTAGCGGTTTTAAAACCATATCCTCTATATATTATTTTACCTTTTTTATCTAAAAATATAAACGCAGGATAGGAATTGACTTTGTAAAATAAATTAAACTCTAATCCGTCCAAATTGTAGGCATTTATCGAGACATTTATGAAATTGGCATTCAGTATATCACCTACTTTCTTTTGTGGTAGTATTTCCTTCTTCATTTTTTTACAGGGTCTGCACCAAGTCGTAGATACATCTACAAAAATCATTTTATTCTTATGCTTTGCTTGACTCAAAACTTCTGCCCAAGAACCCTTAAAAAACTTTGTGCCTTGAGCAAATGAATTTAATGATATAAAGATAAGTATTAATACTATTAACTTTTTCATTTGATACCCAAATTTGTTTTTAAAAAGTCTGTCAGCAATGTATACAGGTGATATCTTGTGTTTTTGCCCTCATAAATTCCATGGGTTCTATTGGGATATGACATCATACTAAATTGTTTATTTTGCTTTATCAACTCATTTACCAAAGCCTCTGTATTCTGATAATGAACATTATCATCACCTGTACCATGAACTAATAATAGTTTTCCTTTAAGACCTTTTGCGAAAGTTATTGGTGATCCTTGTTTGTAGTCTTCAAGGTTTTCCTTAGGCAATCCCATATACCTCTCTTCATAAATATTGTCATAATATAAAAGATCCGTAACAGGTGCAACCGACATACCTATTTTGTATATCTCAGGGTATCTAAACAATAGATTCAAGGTCATTGAACCTCCTCCACTCCAGCCCCAAACTGCTATTTTACTTGTATCAACGAAAGTCCATTTCAATATTTCTTTTGCTGCCATTGCTTGATCTCTAGAGTTGACAACACCTATTTTTCGGTATATTGATTTTCTCCATTCACGACCTTTTAAACAAGGAGTTCCGCGATTGTCCATAGTTATAACCAAAACCCCTTCTTGAGCTATCATGTTATTCCATATACTTGGCCATCTATTTAAAGCTGTTTGTCCCCATGGTTCTCCATACACATAAAACAGAACAGGATATTTTTTGCTCGCATCAAAATCAGGAGGTTTTATCATATATCCATCAAGTTCGACATTGTCTTCGGTTTTTATTTTGAAAAATTCAATTTTTCCCAAATTCAATTGTTCAATAGTAGACTTTAGTTTTGTATTTCCTATTAATTTTATATTTATGCCGTGATCCTTTAAACCGATTAAGTTTTTAATAGGAACGCGATCAACCGAACTAAAATCTTGGATGGCATAAGAAAAATTGGGTGCTATATCATATAGATTAACACCTTTAAATGTTTGGGGAGTCAATCGTTTCATTTTTTTTCCGGACAAATTGATTTTATACAAATACCTTTCGGTAGAATTATCAGGAGAAGCATTAAAATAAATTAATTCTTCTTTGGTATCAAATCCGTAAAGAGATGCTATATCATACTTTCCTTTTGTTATTAATCTTTCATTTCCGGATTCCACATTAACGGTGTATATATGTCTCCAACCATCCTTTTCACTTACCCATAGAAAGTCTTTGTTGTTGTTATAAAAAACTATTTCGGTAGGCCCCCATTTTGTTTGTGATACATCTGACCAATCGATATCAATCCACGCATCATCTTCATCTGTAAAGAAATTATTTATTTTTTCACTATTCAAATCATACATCCACAGTTTATTTGTGTTTTGTTTCCTGTTAAGTTGTTGTATCACTATTTTGTTTTCGTCTTTCAACCACTGCAACCTAGGCAAATAATGCTGTTTAGGATCGCCGGGAACAGGAATCCATTTTATTTGTCCCATTGATAAATTCACAATTCCTATTTTAGCAGAAGAAGGGTCAAATCCTACCTTTGGATATTGTACGGGTATTGTGTGGCTATAAACAGAATCCGTATTATTTATCATCAAAAAGTTTTTTATATCTGTTGCATCTACTTGCCAAAAAGCTATATTTCTATCATCGCTACTCCATCTAAAACCATCTCTACATTTCAATTCTTCTTCATAAGCCCAATCAAAAGTACCATTTATTATTTGTTTATTTCCGTCAAAAGTTAATTGCTTTATATTACCCGAATTTATATCCTCAACGTATATATTGTTACCGCTTACATATGCAATTTTTTTGTCATCATGGGAAAATTTAGCAAACATCAATGAGCTTTCAGGCAAGGATTTTCCAATTTTTTTAAGCGTTTTATTTATTGTATCATATACCCAGTAATCTCCTCTGGTATTGGATCTCCATACCTTTTTGCTATTATTAAAAATCAGTAATTTTGATAAATCGTGAGACCAAAAGTACTTTTCCACTCTCAATGGAATTGAATCTCCTTTTGGTATTAGTTTATTGGCAGCAATAATAATTTGTTTTTTACCGCTTTTTGATGAATACCTAACTATATCCACTCCGTATTTGATTGATTTGGAAGGCTCTAGCTTTGTATAAAAATTTCCGTTTTTATACCATTTATAAGGTCCAAACCATTCTCTTGAAAAGTCCTTAGATGTATAAATTCTTTTTAAAGTTATTTTTGATTTATCAGAGTTAGTTTGAGAATATATGTTGATTGAAAAGAAAAACAGTACTGTGAAAAATAAAAGATTCTTCATTATTTTTGATTTTTTAAACAAAGATAAAATTTTCTTATTACTAAACTAAGTGGTGATGAAATTTTGTGTTTAATGCCTGTTTTCAAACTGTCTATTTTGTGTTGTATACCGGTATTACAGCCCAAATAATAGTAAACTATATCCTACAATTAATGCAACAATTACATTTATTGACTTGACTACAAAAAATGATTTTTTAGATTCTGCCAATAATGGCAACATCCCATGTCCATCTTGAGAAATAGAACTGGCAATCAATATGCTTAATGGAATTGTGCCCTGAGCAAATAACGATATAAAAACCAAGTGTGGCCCTGATTGGGGTATGATTCCAACCAATACTGAAAACAATAAAACCAAAATCATATTATCATTAATATATGAATCAATATGTATATAATACAATAAAATATTAACAATAAATAGTGTTCCTAATGTCCATATAAAAATATTAGGTAAATGTACTTTGATAATATGTGCCCATATGTGCTCTGTTATAAAATGCTCCGGCACGCTAACAACAACAAACAATGAAAATAAGGCTGTTGCTATTACCGTTAATTTTATCCAAGCAGGTGCATCATTCATTACTATTCCGGTAGAGATAATTAATATTAAAACCAAAATCAAAAAGCTAATAAATATCCTTTTTATTGAAGGATTACTAAAATTTTGCTTGAGAGTATGAGGATTGTAACACTCGCATTTGCCGTGTTCATGAAGTGGAAAATCATTTTCGCCAAAATTATTGTATGACTTTTTGTCTTTGATAAATCTATCAGTCAGATAACCGGCCAAAATCGCGACAAATATCAGTACAGCTGTGACAATAGTCGCCTCTCCGGGAATCATTGCAAACATTACAAAAGCTTCATCTCCACTTGTCGCAATCATAGTTGTCACGATAGCACCCAAACTAAATAAACGATGAGAAAAAAGAGCGACAGCAGTATATGCACCAAGACACCCGGGAATCGCTCCTAATATCGCCGCGATAACATACTGCTTCCATTTTTCACCTTTAATAAAATTCTTCCACAATCCACTTGTACGTACGTTAATGTATTCTATAACCATCATCATTACAAAAATAAATCCCGTAATTATAAAACTTTCTTTGGTTACTCTTATTAATAATTCCTGCATCTATTTCTTTTTAGTATCTTTCTTTTGGTCAACCAATTCTTTTCTAGCCAAAACATGTCCGCATTCAGGACATTTTACAGTAGTGCATTTGACGCCTCGTTGATGTTTCATTGAAAATCCACACTTTAAACATGTACAAGTACCTTTCGGTCCAAATCCACCTCCAGTTCTGTTCTTATGATGACCGCTTTCATGTCCTTTCCCGTGTTGATGACCTTCTTCATGATGATAAAAGTAAATTGAATTTTTCATTTTTTGAATTTTTACTTACTGACAAATAATTTTAATCAAGTACAATACAACATCTACCGTGTCCAAAACTTCCTGCGACATTAAATAAATCATGCGCTTCACAATTGGGACAAACATCAAAACTACTACCAATATCTATTTTGAACATATGTCCACAATTATTACATTCAATAATATTTTGCTTAAAATGAATATTTCCTCCCTCTATATTTAATTTTTTTCCTTTTACTAGCATTTGTGAGAGTTTCTTTCTCGCCATCTCAATCAAACGCGTAAAGGTAGATCTTGATATCTTCATCTCAATTGAAGCTTCTTCATGGTTTAATCCTAGAAAATCAGCCAACCTGATAGCTTCATATTCATCTATACTCATGAATATATTATTGAGTTGTTTCCCCTCTATTCCTGTAGGTTTAAATCCATTGAAAAGCGGAGGATTCTTAACTATTCTATCTTTTTTGTGTCTTGGCATTATATTACTTTATGAACATATGTGCAAATTAAACACAAATTAATGAAAAACACAAATGTTTAAATAATTTTTTTTATTAACTACTCAGATAAAAAGTGGAAAAATTCGGAAAGCACTATTTACTAATTGAATAATATTTATATATTTGTAAAAAACAAACCAAATATTTAAATGAGATGAGTGGTATAAATAAAGATGAAGTATTGTTATTGATTAATAAAAAGATTGATAGATTAAAAAGAAAAATTGAAAGTTACCAAGAATTGACTAAGCCAATTTCTCCTGATAATTCAATTGGAAGGATATCAAGAATGGATGCAATAAATAATAAAAGTGTGGCTGAAGCAGGACTTAGAGAAGCACAAAAGGAATTGAGCGGACTTGAATATATGATTACAAATATTGACACACAAGAATTCGGACTTTGTAAGAAATGCGGTAAAAAAATACCACTCCAAAGAATGCTACTAGTTCCTCAAAGTCCTTATTGTGTTAATTGTTCAAATTAAACTATTAGTTAAATGGCTATTAATTACGTTGAGAATGCAATAATAGAAAACAAAAAATTTACAGAAATAGATTTTTCCGGTATGGAGTATGAAAATTGTGAATTTATAAATTGTGATTTTTCAAATTCAAATTTATCAGGGTGTTCCTATACTGAGTGTATCTTTTCTGATTGCGACTTTAGCTTATCAAAATTAGATAATACTAAATTTACAGATATTAAATTTTATAATTGTAAATTATTAGGATTGAATTTTAGTTACTGCAACCCTTTTTTATTATCTTTTGAATTTCAAGATTGTAATTTAAACTTAGCTTCTTTTTACAAATTGAAATTGAAGAATACTTCTTTCATAAATTGTGATCTGATTGAAGTTGATTTTACCGAAGCCGACATGACTCAAACGGTATTTGAAAAATGCGATCTGAAAAAAGCTATATTTGAAAAAACAATATTAAACAAAGCTGATTTTAGGACATCTGCAAACTATTTGATAGATCCACAAAACAATGACATGTTTAAAGCCAAATTTTCAATTTCCGGTATTAGCGGATTATTATATAAGCATGATATTATTATCGAATTCTAATGGTTTCTTTAAAAAATCAATTCGTTTATCTATTAAATTAATGTGTACCTCTATAAAATAGTGGATTGTTCTACTTGTGAGTTATTTTTACGCCATGTTAATAGAAAATATAAATATTGCGATTCGTTCTATAAAATCAAGTTTATTAAGATCATTGCTAACAATATTGATTATTATGGTCGGTATTACAGCATTAGTAGGAATATTGACTGCAATAGATACGATGTTATATTCTATTAATGATAATTTCAGCAGCATTGGAGCCAATTCTTTTAAAATAAGACCGTCTTATGAATCTTTAAAGTCAAATCGACATGGTAGAAGAAAAAAAATCGGTGATAATATAAGCTTTAGGCAAGCCAATCAATTCAAGAAAAAATATAACTTTTCTGGTGCTAAAACTACAATTTTTACAAATTATCTTTTTGATTCTACTATAAAATACGGGGATAAAAAGACAAATCCAAATAAAAAAGTTATAGGAATTGATGATAATTATATGGAAATATCCGGAATTGAAATTGGGGTTGGTAGATTTTTTAATAATTCCGAGCTCAGAGACGGAATGCACAAAGTCATACTTGGAAATGGGATTGTTAAAAAAATATTTAAAGTAAAAAAAGAAAAAGTAATCGGGAAAATTGTTGATATAAATGGATATAAATATAAGATAATTGGTATTATGAAAGAACAAGGGAGCAATAAAAATTCAAATGTCGATCAATCTGCTCTAATACCACTATTAAACGGCAAAAGATATTATCATTTTGAAAATAAAGCTTACTCTCTTAATGTTGGAATTAGAAGTTCATTACAAATGGAAGATGCAATATCTAAAGCTACCGGTGTTTTCAGAAATGTGAGAAAGCTTAATATAAAAGATAAAAATGACTTTGAAATAACCAAAAGTGATAACATTTTAAAGATGCTAAAGGATGCCACTTTCAAGATTCGTTTTGCAACGATTGCGATCGCATTAATTACTCTTCTAGGGGCAGCAATCGGATTGATGAATATTATGTTAGTCATGGTTTCAGAAAGGACAAGAGAAATCGGCATTAGAAAATCAATAGGCGCCACAAACAAACATATCTTGACTCAGTTTTTAACAGAATCTGTAATTATCAGTCAGATTGGTGGTTTGTTGGGAATTATTTTTGGAGTTGTAATTGGTATCGTTTTAGCACATTATATAGATGGTCAATTCAGGATGCCTTGGGCATGGATAGGCTTAGCTATTGTAATAAATACTATTGTAGGACTTTTATCAGGTGTTTATCCTGCAATGAAAGCAGCAAAGTTGGATCCAATTGAGTCATTGAGATATGAATAAATACAAAATCAGATGTATTCTGAAATTGGTTTAATCATTATTTTCATGATTTTATAAAAAAAACATTGGAGTATTTTTGATTTTACAAAATTGATGTATCTTTGCAGTCCATTATAAAATGGCATGACATCTTTCCGGCATTCATTGTGTTAGACCGTAAGAGATAGTTTTGAAATACTTGCTACATGGCGTGGTAGCTCAGCTGGTTAGAGCGCAGGATTCATAATCCTGAGGTCGGCAGTTCAAGCCTGCCTCACGCTACAAAGCCCTTTTCTAAGGGCTTTTTTATTTTTCAACCCTTCTTTCACCTTTACCTCCAGAGCAAAAATGACTTATGACATTTTACAATCTCCCAAATTTACAAATGCAAATATATTCAAGTTAAATTTAGACAGACAATTAATAATTGTTGTTACACAGACTAATAAATGTTAAAAAAATTAATAATATATTTGCATATGTAAAAATTAATTCTTATCTTTGTGCGGTAAAGATTATTAACATAATCTTTAATAATCTACAACGTCCTAATTTTCAGTAAACTTGTTTTGAGTTGTTAATTGTTTTCTATCATGTAATAGAAAGCGATAAAATATTTATTTGTAATTAAACCCCCAATAAGTAATGAAAACACATAGATCTTTTTTGCACCTAAAGGATATGATTTTATTAATCCTTTCTTTCTTTTTAAAAAAAGAATACATCGTTTTTATTAGTATTTTACTATCTTTTCATGCATTTAGTAATACTAATAAAATATCGGTTAAAGATTTCAGCCTTAATGTCGAAATAAATGCCTTGATTCCTCAACCTCCAAACAATATCCCCTCAGATATAAAACTTGACGGTGGAGATACTGATGCGGTAAATGAAAACAGACCTGTTGGTAGTCTTGTTTCCATCCTCACTTCTAATGATACGGATCCGGGAGATACTCTGAACTTCTCCTTAGTTTCGGGAATTGGAGATTCGGACAATTCAAGTTTTTATATTGAGCGACACAATAAATTAATGCTCAATACAGTACCGGATTTTGAAACAAAAAATTCATATTCCATCAGACTAAAAGTTGATGATGGGCACGGAGGAACTTATGAAGAAGCCTTTATTATTTCTGTTGTTGATATCGTCAATGAACAGACGGATATATCTCACGGTATTAGAGTTTGGGATTATGGCAATACTTCTGATTACACAATTTCAGATGCTGATAAACTTAAAGTAGATAATGGAGTTGCCCAATTGATTTCCGTATCGGAATTTCAAGTAAATGATGCTGTAAATGATTGGCAAGCGCATCAAACCAGCGCTCTTTTAAATAATGGTGATATAATTATCGTATGGCAATCAAATGACGATAATCATAGTACAAATGTAACAGGACAAACTAATGATAATTCTGAATCACATATCGCAGCTAAAGTAATAAACCCTGATGGTTCAGTAGTAGTATCCGAATTTCAGGTTAATGACGAAATTGAAAGCTGGCAGGATTACCCTGATGTCACCATTTTGGACAATGGGCAAATATTCATATCATGGTATACCAAAGATTTGAATCACAATACCAATGAACCTGGGCAGACAAATGATAATGATGAAGAACATGTAGCAGCTAAAATATACAATACGGACTGGACTGTTGCTAAAGCAGAATTTCAAGTCAATGACGAAATTGAACTAAGAGAATATTTTCCAAATGCTACCGTATTAAATAATGGACAGATTTTTATCACTTGGGCTTCAGGAGACACCTTACATACGACTAATGCCGTAGGTCAAGATAATGATGGTAGTATTCGTCATATAGCTGCAAAAATCCTAAATACTGACGGATCAACAGCTATATCAGAAATACAGATAAATGATGAAGTTGAAGAGCTACAAACTCATCCTAAAGCAGTAGTCTTAGACGATGGAAGAATTTTTATCACTTGGGCTTCTAAGGATATCAATCATTCCACAAATGCAGTAGGTCAAACGAATGATAATGATCATTACCATATCGCTGCAAAAATAATTAATCCGGACGGAACTGTTAATATCTCAGAATTTCAGGTCAATGATGAAGTGGAAAGTATTCAAGATTCTCCAATTCCGGCAATATTAAATAATGGACAGATTATCATTACTTGGGAAACAAAAGATTTTACGCACTCTACAAATAAAGTCGGTCAAGATAATGACGATAATAGTTATCATGTTGCCGCTAAAATTTACAACTCTGACGGTACAGTAGCCAAAGCGGAATTTCAGGTTAATGACAATGTATTTTCAGATCAGAAAGCTCCAAATTTAGTCGTTTTAGAAAATGGCAAAATTTTCATAACTTGGCAATCAAAAGACTATATCAATGATACAAGTCCAACACTATTTCCTAAAGATGGAGACAATTACCATATTGCAGCGAAGATTATCAATCCTGACGGTTCAACTTTTGTTGATGAATTTCAGGTTAATTATGAAATCGAATTATGGCAAACCGAGCCTGATGTTGTACTGCTTGCAAATGGTAATATTATGATTACCTGGTACTCAAAAGATAATTACCATAGTACTTCCGTTGCAGGTCAAACTTACGACAATGACGTCAATCATATTGCAGGTATAATTTTGAGTAAAGATGGTATCGCAGAGGAATTTCCGGCTTCTTATGCTACAACCAAACCAAATGTAGCTTTTAGCTCTCCATTACCATTCAGAACGACAGTCAATTCTTTCGACGCCTTACTATCAAATAATAATAAAGGGAATGTTAGATATCAAGTCTCCATTGATGGTGGCTCAAATTGGAAGTATCATGACGGTGCAAATTGGCAAAGTACTTCAAACAATGATGGCACAAACACCAATTCAGCCGTGGAAATTAATAATAATATAGCCAACTTAGCAAATAATGGAGGAAGTTTTAGTTGTAGAGCATTTTTAATATCCAACGGATCCCAAAAAGTAGAATTGGATCAGATAACAGTTGAGTATACATTGAGTTTTGATGTGTCCGGAATGGTTTGGTATGATGAAAATGCAAATGGTAATATGGACATAACAGAGATTACAGGTTTACGTGATGTAACGGTTAATTTATATAATGACAACAACCACAATGGAGTTTATGATATTGGAGAAACACTTTTCCAGCAGACTTCAACTGCACCCGACGGGTCTTACAAATTTGAAAAAGTTTTTGAAGGAGACTACACTATTGTTGTGGATGATTCCGACACAGCTTTAAATAATGATCCTAATAATGGTTCATTAACTTATGGTCTGACTACTTCCAAAGGAATCGCTATCAATGTTCTTGGTGCAGATATCCTTGACAAAAATTTTGGCTTTGACGATGCTAAAGTTACGCTTTCTATCGACAAAGAATCTATACCTGAAAATGGTGGAGTTGCGATTGTGCAAGTAGATATCAATCCAACCACAAATTTTGCTACTACTGTAAACATCGTAACTTCAGGAGTTGCTACTGATGCGACAGATTATGTAGATCAAAGTGACAATCTACAAGTCAATAATAAAGATATTGTGATATCTGCAAATAATGCTAATTCGACGCTAAATATTTTGGCAATTGATGATGCAATTGTTGAAGATGATGAATCTGTAATTGTTGATATAAACACTGTTAATAATGCTACTGAAGATGGTGTTCAAAGAGACTCAACAAAGATATTGGACGATGATGCTCACCCGAGTATTGAAGCGACGAAAACTTCAACTTTTACCGATAATTTGCCAATAGGAATTGGAACAGGTGATTTTGTGAATTATACTATTACTGTACAAAACACAGGAAATGTAGAGCTGTTTGATGTAAGTCTCTCTGATGATCTAAAAGACTATAATAATACGGGATTAACTTTGGATTCAGGTCCAACTTTCATTAATGCAGATGCAGGAAGTAACGAAGGTAACTTGCAAACCGGCGAAACAGCAACCTATATTGCTTCTTATACAATAACTCAATCCGATATTGATGCAAATGGAATAAGAAATAGTGCTACAGCAACTGGGAGAGACAATAGAAATATATGGGTAAGTGATATTAGTGACGATGGGGATGACCTTGATGGGAACACTACAGATGACCCAACGGAAGATCCGTTATTGGGTATTGAACTTGTTGATTTGTGCAATTGTGATGACCAATTAAATTATAGGGGTACAAACACATATTATTTTCACGAGCATGTTATTGTAAGAGGTTCAGAAGGCTTAGTCGTGACAGTAGATTTTACTACTTCCTCAAATATTTATGACGATAGTGAAAATATATTAGCCGGCAATCTTGTCTTAACAGAGACATCTCCAGGGGTATATGAATATGATTTTTGGGCAAAATACGCTGAACCTTATACTTTCGGGGCACAAGCTGATAATGATGCTACTGCACAAATAAGCAATGAATGCAATGCTGTTTGCAATGAGACATTTGCTAAAAACGATGTGAATATCACTCAGAAAAACATGCCTGTTTCAGGTAATGTATTGTCAAATGATACAGATCCGCAGGGAGATAATCAAATAGTAGAGACTACGGCTCTAATCAATCCTTCAAATGGGCTGTTGACACTTAACTCGGACGGTTCGTATACATATACTCCCAATAGCGGTTTTGTCGGTGTAGATGTGTTCAGATATAGAGTTTGTGATGATGCACCTATTAGCGTTTGTGATATAGCAGATGTGTACATTGAAGTATTTGACTTTGAAAATAAAAATAATAATCCGCCTGTAGGAGTTCCGGATTTTAGTCAAACATTGATAAATACTCCAACGTCTGGTAATGTATTGGTAAACGATAGTGATCCTGATTTTGATAATCTTACAGTTAATGCTATTCCTGTTATATCACAAAAAAATGGTAGCTTATCACTAAATTCTAATGGTACTTTCCAATATATGCCAAATACTGACTTTGTCGGATTAGATACTTTTTATTACCAATTGTGTGATGATGGTAATCCGGTATTATGCGATACAACCTTAGCTATTATAGAAGTTATTGATAACAAAGGAAACAATTCGACTTTTGCAAATGATGATGCTCTAATTATGATGCAAAATGAATCAGGAACAGGCAATGTATCAGATAATGATTTTGATCCTGAGGGCGATAATACAATGGTAAATTCAATCCCGATTGTAGCTCCTCTTCACGGCTCATTGACTCTCAATCAAGATGGTTCATATACATATACTCCTGTGCAAGACTTTTTCGGAAATGACCAATATGTCTATGAGGTATGTGATGAAGGAAATCCAACGGCATGTAGCATCGCTACTGTATATATATCTGTACTTGAAGAACCTTATGCTGTCATTGGAGATTATGTATGGCATGATATTGACGGGGATGGATTGCAAGACAATAACGAACCGGGAATTAACGGGGCAAAAGTGTATTTATATAATATCAATAGGACTATTGTGAAATCAACTACTACCGATTTTCAAGGAAAATATCAATTTGATGAAATTGAACCTGGAGAGTATTACCTCAAGTTTGATTTACCTACAAATTATACGGATGCAACTGATAGTAACATCAGTCCAAATGATGATATTGATAGTGATGTTGATGGAACGAACGGATATATGACTACTGATTATTTCTCAGTAGAAAAAAGAGATACTATCACCAATTTAGATGCGGGTTTTTATCACTGCGTTACTGTTGGTGATTTGGTATGGTTAGATTTTCATGAGAACAACATATATGACCCTGATGAAAATGGAATTAATGGTTTACAAGTTAAGCTTTACAGATATTTTAACAGCAGTTGGGTCTTGTGGGATATAAAATATACAGGAATTAATTCAAATAGTATATGTGGCGATGGGTATTATTCATTTTGTACTAATCCCGGAACTTATTACTTAGAATTTGTCACACCTCAACAAGGTATTGTCCCTGCGCAACCACATATTGGAAATGACCCTACCATAGATAGTGATATAACAAATTATCATGGTAAAGGAACTACTAATACCTTTGTTCTTAAATCCGGAACTACAGGAAATAATACAATTGATGCAGGTTATTATGATATGTCGACAATAACTAATAGTTTGGTATGGATTGATGACAACTTTAATGGAATAAGAGATGCTGAAGAATCAGGTTTGCCCAATACAGAAGTGGAAATATATAATGCTTATGGTGAATTGTATAGTACTACTATTACCGATGAAAATGGAGAATATAGTTTAGATTATTTGCAGGCAGAAGATTATTATCTCAAATTCAATACTCCTGATAACTACTCTTCATATTCTTTTACAATAAACAATCAAGGTAATGATGATTTTGATAGTGATGTAACCGGAGATTATGGTTATGGAACAACTGATTTATTTACGTTACAGCCAAAAGAAAACAAGGAGCATCAAGATGCCGGATTAGCAACAGGGACGCTTCCAATCAATTATCTTTCCGTAGGGGCTAAATGGGAAAAGGATAAAGTTGCAGTATATTGGACAACTGCAAATGAAGTAAATGTACAAAAATACATAGTACAAAAATCGTATAACAGCTCAAATAATTTCTCAGATATAAATGAAGTTAATGCAATAGGTAAATCATCAAACTCTTATAAAACATATGATACCGGAGAATTTGTAGAGGGAATATACTACTATAGAATTATTGAAGTTGATTATGATGGAAAAACAATAAACAGTAAAACGGTCGCCGTATTTATTGGAGGACAGACCGGAAATCATCTAATTGATGTTTACCCAAATCCTGCTAACGTTCAAACTTCATTAAATCTTAGTTTAGCTGCTGATTCAAAGGTTAAAATTGATCTTTTTGATTTGAATGGAAAAATAATTCAGGAAAATATAATTGATGATAATCTGCCATCAGGGTTTCATCATATTAATGTTGAAGTTAGCAATCTAAAACCTGCAACTTATTTCTTTAGAATAAAATCAAATAATAAGCTGCTATTTAAAAAATTGATTGTGCTCGGGAATTAGAAATACTTATTAGATTTTTGAATTGGGGTTTTTGCACACTTACAGGACGCATTAGTTTCAAATAAATTTGAAACCACCTAAGTTCAAAGCCTCGTAGAAGCGACATATTATTGCAAGGGACGTCAGTCCCTTGTGGTTCTCACTCCTTAATCCTCCTAAAGGGGAAATCAACCCACAACCTCGATTTTTGAAACAGTGCGGGTTGATGCATCTCCTTTAGGAGACCGGGAAACGAGTTTTGCCTAAAACAACAGTAGTTTTTTACCTGTCACATGACTTCCGTTTTTTAATTCTATCAAATAAATACCATTGACCAAATGATTCAAGCTAAGTGAAGTTTGTTTGCCTGTAATATATTTAGAAAGTAGCTGCCTTCCAGCAATGTCCTTCACCAGTATTTCACCGGAGAATTGCATTGGTAAAATAATATTAACCTCTCCGCTTGTTGGATTGGGGAACATTTGAAAATCAAAAGTTTCTTTTACTTCTGTAACAGCGGTTGAAAGAGGTTCCGGCACCAGCATATTCTCAGGTGCATTACTTAGATATGGAGGTATATTAAGAAAATAAAAAGCATCTACCCAAAATAGATCTTGAATTTCCCATACCGTGTCTCTATCCATGTCATTTGTTACTGGAATTTTCAAGAAACCCAATTCATCTACGCCGTGTTGGATGCCGTCTGTTTGCGAAGGGGCTTTGATATTGATATAAGCCCAGTCATAATGCAATAAAATGGTATCTACATCGGCAGGAACGTAAAAATACATGGGCGTCCAGTCGTTGAAACTCAATGGATGCTCTTCGGAGGCTTCCAAAACAAAACGATGGGGCGTATCGAAAATGGGGAAGTAGGTATTATAATCTCCATTATCAAACGCCATTTCATACAGTCCTTTTGTGAGCTGAAGATTGTTAATGTGATTGATCTGGTATTCTCCATTAAAATAGCTAATCTCTAATCTTTTATCAAATACGTAGGTAGCTGTTTCTGTATTTTTGACATACCCTTCACCTATTTCAGATTCCCAAGAGGGGCTATATACATTAGACTGTCGCATTTCGATGCTTAGGTTTTCATTGGTTTCTGCCAGGAAATACCAATTGGTTGTACCAAAAGGACCTGCGGACTTCGTTTGGTCGAATGGCTCAATTAGTGGTTCGATTAACGAAGGTGTCTTATCAGGATAAAGTGGTATGAGTTTTTTGGAATAACTTTTTAATAAACTTTCTTCGGGATATTTAATTAGATCCTGGGCGAGCATTTGTTGCATTTCATCGGTAGTAAAATCAGCCCCATTTACCATCCAAAGGGTGGGATGTGTATCCATTTTAAAAAAATTCCAACCATCCCATCGATCAAAATTTTCTATTAATCCATGCTCGAAAAGCAAACGCAGCTGAAATGCCCAAAATTGGATGACATGACGACGACGAATGCGATAGCCGTATTTCAATAAGGGTAACGCGGCATTTTGAACCATCAAAGTATCACTATTAGGTGTCGCGGCTCTTTCTGCCTCATAAAACTCGTGAAAAAGGATGCTGTAATGCACATAACTGTACATGTCTTCTACCCGCTTGTATTCCGGCGTTCCTTCATCGACCTGATTAAATGCCTGTTGGATAAGTTGTAGCCAGCGGTTGATTTTGATATAGGTATTTTCACTTCTTAATTGGGAAGGGTCGTGTTCCCAATTATCATATAGTTCCTTCATTGGTTCGGCAGCATTACCAAAAGCGGATTCTATCCAGTCATTATAGAGGCTATCGGCATTGGCATGGATGTCCCACAACAATTTGCGGGCAACGTAATAGGACGGACCGCCACGCATCCAGTTGGCCTGAGATTCCGCGCTATAAGAACGGGCATTCCATTCGTTATAAATGAAAGGGAAATGTTTTTTGATGTATTCAAGGGTAACGGTCGGTTGTCCAAGGGGCAGTCCCATGTCCCATTGATATTCGCCAAGGTAATCCCGAACACCGAAATGTTGCAATCCGGCATTATTCCACCCTTGGACAATTTCATTAAAACTCAAATTTGAGCTATTGAAAGCCAAGGCAATTTGTGCATAAATATTGGGGGAAATGGTCGTGTTTTCGGGCGGGAGCAAATGAGAAGGATACATATAAATGGCCGACCATGCCCCGGGAATTGCGTTTGCTACACCAGCTGCTACATAATTGGCAATATGGAGTGCCTGATCGGTACCATTGCCCAAAGCCAAGGCATCCGGATGATAGGAAATTTGAGAACCGTCCTGTGGATCAATGGAAATGAGAAACTCTTTCGGGTTTTCCACTTTATATTGGTTGAGCCAGTCAATCCGGTTTTCCAACATCAATTGAGCTAAATTCAGATTACTGTATTCCAACGAAATACCATCACCTCCAGCGCCATTGTCCAAATAATCCTGCCAAGTATATAAAGTACCATCTTTTTTTGTAGCAAAATATTCAGGATGCGCCTGAAATTCATCCGGATCTGCTGCCATATCATCCTGATAAGTATGTCCTACGGCAAAAGTACTTGGATAATCCATCCCTTGAGTATTGGCAATACTACCTTGCTGTGTGGCTCTAAAAAAATGTTCCCTATCTCGTGCATTTTTTGACAAAACTTCTTCAAATCCATCCCCATCTCCATTCGCATACCATATATCGCGGGAAATAAAATCCGGTTCATCGAATTTTTTATGCGTAAATGCCCAATTTGGATTATTGGGAATAATCGTCCATGCTGGTGATGGGGTCAGAAATTTGCAGCCGAGTTGTTTGACAAAATCAAAAATGCCGTGCTGTACGCCTATTCGTTCATTGCCAATAATAAGCACTCGACTGGTATTGACATCACTTAAAAACGCTTCGCTGTTCATGCCGGCGAGGGTCTCCTTATCGCTATCCGATAACACTTGAGTATTTTCACTAATAGCCAATAATATACCTGTATCATCATATCCGCTTGTCGCAATCGTGTAGGTATTACCTTCAATTTGTTGCAAATAATCGGCTAACTCTTCCGCTAAATTGACCATATTGGTATCGTTGGCAGGCTGGATGTAGATGGTTTTATTCGCGAGTTGAGCATGGCTTTCTATTGTAAAAACAGTCAGTAAAAAGAGCGTGATAAATATTTTTAATTTTTTCATTTCATCATTGTTTTTATGATTAAGAATAATTGTTTTTCTTACCTTTCTAATACTACTTTTTTATTCATAATTTCCCCATTTGATATAAAAGTAATGAGGTAAACTCCATTTGGTAGATGACTTAAGTCGATATTTGTCTCTTGTTTCCTAATTCTTGTTTTTTGCAATACTTGTTTGCCATTGGCATTATATAGCATTACTTCCCCGGTTGTGTTTTTCGGCAAAACAATATGCACTATTCCAATTGAGGGATTAGGAGAAATTTGCATATCAATTGATTCAATATAGACTGAGGCTATGTTGGAATAAGAAAAGGAGTCATCATAGTCGTATTGTTTGAGGCGGTAATACCGTGTTCCGATTCCCGGGTTTGTATCAACCAATCTATAGATACCCGAGGCATTTCCTTTACTTCCCACTTTACCAATATTTACCCACAAGTTCTCATCGCTTAAACACTGTACGATGAAATAATCATTATTTACTTCTGTAGCAGTCGCCCATTTTAAAATCACTCTGTCCTCCTTCTGGAATGCCTGCAAAGGAGAGAGGTACTCGACCGCCAGAGGATTCTAATACTCATAAGCACCAATATCAGGTGACCCAACAATAGCATTGCCTGCATAATCGGCACTTAAACCCACATTTATTCCAACATTAATGGCTGGAGAATTAGCAGTTAACCTAAAATCTTCTGGTTCGGAAAACGTGCCTGTTCCATTTTCGAATAAGGGCGATCCTATACTACTATTTGGATCAAAAGTGCAGCTGTCCATAACTAATACCTTCCATTGGGCAAAAGTTCGTTCATTAATAAAGTCAGGAACGTAAACCCAATAGAATTTTGTGCCATCAGGATTAAATAAATTGTAATCCGATAAAAATGAGATGGTATCCGCGCCACTGTACCATAAGATGTGCTTATTGGCAGGATTGACAGAAATATTATTTTTAAAATCAACTCTTGCCCCTTTTCGATCATAATTACGACCCGATACAAAACTGTTTTCACAGTTGTAAATCGTGTTATTATAACAATCCTGCATATCCTCAAACTGCAAGCGTATTCCTGCCTTACAATTGACCACTATATTATAATAAACTTGATTGCCGGATTTATCAGAAAAAGAGTTGTTATTGCACTGAGTCGCAATACCATATCCGGTAGCGCTTCCATCGGGATCACAGTCTTTAATGAAATTATATCGGATAATTGTATTGGTGAGCCGTTGATTGGTGTAAGCATAAATGAGTGGACCACTTCCGCACCTTTCTATATAATTATTTTCAATAATCCAATCCGTGCCTCCTTGCATTCCAACAGCGTGTTCATCAGAATTTTGGTGCTCAGGGCGATCTCCTAAATCGTGAAAATGATTTCCTTTTATCAGAATATGCTTGGCGCCTCCATCATTGGTATTGTCTATACCATAGACTCCATCCGAACACCATCCAATGTCACAATTGACAATCTCATTATTATCCTGTCCCTTCCAAAAGCTAACCGCCCTACCAGGACTCCATGCCCATATACATCCCTCCCATTTTATATGGGTATAGGGCAGATTAGAAGTCACTCCCATTCCATACATTTGTAGATTTTTAAACACAATGTTATGCAAAGGCGAAAAAGTATTGATGTAATTATCAAAATCAAAAGTATAACCAAAGGAAGGGGAGTAAATTCTATGGGTCGGATTTCCGCCATCCGTCAAATGAACGTAAAGCGAATCATAAGCATAACTTGGACTATATGTACTGCCTGGTGTATTTATTAATTCTGTCATACTATTTACGGCATTCAAAATAATAGGATTATCTGGCTCAGTAGATTCAATATCCTGAAAATACCAATTCCAGCGGTAATAGGCATGTAAATAAATGCTCCAAACATTATTCCCCCTATCCACCCATTGCTCAAAATCCATTCTTTCATGTCCCCAAATCACTCCCTCATCTCCTGGATAATCACCCCTGACAACTAGCCTGGCAGCAGGTGATTGTCCCGATTTAATTCCAATTTTCCCCTGAAGAGCAATAGGATTATTGAAAGTTGTATCATGAAAAACATGCCTGCCGCAAATATAAATTTGATCGGTAGCTCCAATGGTTCCATCCTGAAATTTTTCATTGAGCGTCTCCAGTCCATTCCAAGCATCATTATAGGAGGTGCCGTCTTCTAAACCGTATGTTTGTCCGGAGAATGCCGGTCGGACATACCAAGTATTTTGGGCAGACAGCTGAATTGTAATAAATATAAAAGCAAATAAAATGACTGTTCTCATATTTTATAATTTAAAAAGACTAAATAGTGTCTGTCCATAAAGTTATTAATATTCAATATTTTTAACAAATCCCAACAAGTGTTTAAAAATGAAGAAAGACATTTTATCTATCTATCCTTATCCTAGTACACGGGTATTTCCTGTTTGGGTGAACGGATGTTTTTATCTTTGTAAAATAAATTTTTCAGTAATGGTGTTCTTAGCTGTTCGCCAACTAACCAAATAAATCCCATTAGGCAATGTGTTTAAATCAATATCTGCTTTCGCCGAATTTATGTTTTGTCGAAAAATAGGTTTGCCTGTAATATCCGATATTACAACAACACCCTGCCTGTTTTTCGGAAAAACAAGATGGACAGTTCCACTTGTCGGATTGGGATAAACTTTAAAATCCATTTTATCATTATAAACAGTAGTTGTAGCCGTAGTCGATCTGTTTACCGTCAATAAATTATCCACATGGGTGCTCAAAAACGGTGGCACATTCAGCAAGGCAATATCCGAGGCCGTAACGTGCTCAAATGACCAAATGCCAAAATCACCATTGACGGGAATTTTTAATATGCCACATTGATCTTCTGAATATTCCTGTTGTTCCGCCCAGCTTGGTGCTTTGATGGAAAGGAAGGTTTTATACGCTATTTTCAAAGTGTCCGTTCCTTCGGGTACTAGAAAATATAAGGGCGTAAAATAAGTGGACTCCAAAGGATGTTTTTCAGAGGCTTCCACCACAAATTTATAAGGTGCATTAAAGACAGGATTGAAAGGGTCATTTTGATAACTTATCAATAACAGACGATAAATACCCGCTGCTGGAACGGGAATATCCAAACTATCTATGGCTACTTCGTCAAAGCCTGAAGCGATATTGGAAAAAATAGTATCTCCCGCTTCATTTTGCAAAACAGCCCCTTGAAGTGGTACGCCCGTTGATTTAAAATTGACTTTTAAGGCTCCCGGTTCGTCTATTTTTATATGCCAGACTGATTTACCGGTGCAGCCATAAAAATCATCTACGCCCTCCCAAAGAACCGGTGCATTATCGTTATAAGGAAATAAGCTTTCTGTATATTCAAAAAGCGATTCATGATCATTAAACTGCTGGTGGTCGGCATTAATCAAAGCCCTGATTTCTGCCGAAGAATAATCATCGCTGTTTTCCTGCCAAATACAATTCCCCTGCAACATATTGACAATATTCCACTCCCATGCTTCCTCAAAACTAGGGTCGGTGGCGGCTTCTTCTGTGTACCATCCTTCGGGTAACACCTCATCTAAAATGCCACTCGTATAATCCCAAAAAGGATAAAAGGAAACCATCTCCCGCATTCGAATTCTCCAGGCGAATTTATAAAGATTTCCCACTTTTTCTTTGACCTCCGTTGTATCGCCAGCGCCTCCACAATTGCTGATCGTAGCCTCATAATACAAAGCTGTGAGGTGTAAATATGCGGCCATATCATCCAGTCGCTTTTGGATCGGAGCGGGTTCGCTTTGAGCGGCGACGAAAGCCTCGTTCATCTTATCCAGCCATCTCCCGACGTTTATCGCCGTTAAAGCTGCTCCTTCATCTGTTTCCCACAAATCGAATAATGCTCGCATCTGTGGAGCAGCAGCCCCAAATGCCACATTGAAATATTCGCTGTAAATCTGCTCTGCGTCGGCATTGGCATCCCAATACAATTTTCGCATCAGGTAGGTAGGCGCCCCCATTCGACCATAATACGAACTGGACTCCACCGACATACCCGTAATGCCCCAATCATTATAAAAATGGGGAATGGCTTTGCTGATATAATCAAAAGTCAACTTCCCATCTGCTGGCATGGCGGCTGTCCATTGCATTTCAGCGGCATATTCGTAAATGGAAATGTTTTGTAACCCATGATCTCGCCAGCCTTGAATGATATCATTATAACTCATCCCACTTTCATTGAAAGCCAGTGCCATTTGTGCAAAAATATTATCTTCGGCAACCACATTCAAAGGTGGGGCTAAATGATTGGCGTATAAACTAATGGCAACGATCGCCTCTGGATGTATGGCTTTTAAACGCTTGGCAACCCAATTGGCAAGGTATAAAACCTGGTCACTTTTATTTCCCAATGCCAGACTTTCAGGGCTATATGATTGTCCTGAACCATCCTGCGGTTCCATGGAGACCATGACATTGAACGGGTCGAGGGCTACTTGTTGTTCATATTGTTCGAGACGCAATTTTAGGAGAAAATTAGCGAGAGTAGTGTCGCTGTATTCATAGGAATAAGCTACTCCCCATTGAATATCGGCCGGTGTCCAGCGAGTACCGTCTTCTTTCATGCCAAACCACTCGGGATGTACCGCAAAACTATCAGCATAAATGATATGCAAGTCGGTAAAAGAATGGTCAATCCGAATGGGAGCCACACCTCCCTGTCTCGTGGAATTAAAAAAGCGATGATGGTCTTCGGCAATTTCCGTCAAAGAATTATCAGGAGCATAGCCTTCGCCTTGGTAATTGGAATACCATATATCCCGCCAAGTAAAGTCGGGGTCGTTGAACGTCTTGACTGAAAGGCTCCATATTTCATTTTCAGGAATGACCGTCCAGTCGGATGAAGGTGCAAGAAAGCGGCATCCGATACGCTCCAAAAAATCATACATTCCCTGTTGGACGGCTAGTGCCGTGCGTCCACAGATAATAACACGGGAAGCATTAGCGTCAAGCAAATAACCTTCAAAATTGAGCGCATCTAGGGTGATTTTGTCGCTTACCGCAATGATATTGCTCGAATCAGCAATGGCGAGGACGATACCGATGCCACTAAAACTGTTAGTGGATATAGTGTGGGTGGCTCCGTCAATTTTCTCCAAGTATGACTTTAAATCATTAGCGAGTTGTTGGAGTTTGGGGCTATTTTGGGGTTCAAGATAGATGGTTTTATCCGAGAGTTGCCCATATACTTGACTCCAAATAATAAGAAATATTAAACTAACAATTAAGCGATATTTTCCATTTTTCATTTTATAAAGATTTAGCCTATACATAATATTATTGCTTTTAATATGCAAATTTGTGTTTTTTATTAGCCAAAATAGCATGATTAAATATTTTCATGTAAACAATCCTGCTTAATACCTAATAATTTTAAAAAAGTCTTCTTAACGCGCAATTATAAATCGTTTGCTGTTTTCATTAATACTTAAAAAATACTGCCCGCTTTTTAATTCTTTTATATCAATTTGAATGTGTTTTTTCTCTATAAGATTATTAATGTTCCTTTCAAATACTGTTCTACCCAATACATCCACCACGACAATATGTAGTTTTCTTGGCTCTTGTGTTTCAACATTAATATTAACAAAACCAGAAGCAGGATTTGGGTATATTTCCCATGAACTGTTATTGGTCGAATTTGTAATTCTATTTGTTCTTGTATTGAAGGTCGAATTGATATTTACGGTATAATCTTCTACTTCACCATATTCTATTTCTCCGCATGAATTGGGCAATTCTTCATACGACATTGACACTCTCATTCGGGTATTTCCATTAATTGCCGAACTGGAAATATTAAAAGATCCTCTTACCGTGCTGTTACTTGCATGCAGAGATGAATATACTAATTCTTCTGCATCATCAAAATCACCATCCATATTATAATCAATCCAAATTCTCCAATTTTCTTTATATGCATCTTCGTTAAATCCCGGAGTTAATTCAAAATGTATTAGTTCTCCTCTATTAAATTCAATTGCTGAATTTGTGTAATCACCATAGCCCCAATTGTTGCTACTTATATTGGAAAATGCATTAAATTTCACTTCATTTATCCATTCATACCACGCTTCTAAGCCAGTTGAATTGCAATAAACGATGGAGTCACATTCGTTAGTCGGATCGAAAGGACAGGGGTCTTCCTCGTCAGGAATTCCATCACCATCCGTATCTACAACTCCACTTCCACAATCATTCAAATAATCCAATAAAACCTGGTATTTTGGCGCTATTACTTTATATGGTGCTGTCTGTGAAAATTGATTTTCAAGTGAACCCCAAGAGCCATACGGTCCATTCTTGGGCGAAACCAATACGTGATGTATAAATAATATTTCATCCTCGCTTAGGGTCTTTAGTGAATCAAACAATTCCACATAAGCAGCATACATCTGAACATCTGTTTGTGCATCTATCAATACCTGATTGTAAGCTTGTTCGGTTCCAAATGGATCAGGAGTGAAATGCTGCCCCCCTTCGTAAATCAATATTTTTTTATTCTTTGATTTTGCTAAAGAGGCATACTCTTTTAATGGATTGAAAAAATTGTTGTCCGGGCCAAAAGAAGCGTTATGAGAATTTGAAAAGACATCGGAAACGGTAGAATTCCCTGTAAGTAAATCCGCTTCAATCGGTAAATAAGCAGCAACGGATATCGCATCAACAAATTGGTCAGTACCTTCAAGTTCCATCTGTTCAAACTGACGATTGCCAATATCAAACCACCCTCCCTGTGTCGCCAAAACCCGTGTAACTCTATCCGGGCTATCACCAAAAGCATTTGTCCATGTCTCCAATGCCCATCCTATTTTAGACACTGTTCTCTCAGGCCACGGCAATGACTGATTGCCTATACTATCAAGATAAGAAGTTTGCTCAAACATCCAATTCCAGGTTTCATTTGAATACTCAATATATATCTTAAGATTTGGATTAAGATGAGATTTGAAGAAATTTGCCAGCTCAATAATATAATTTTCATCTGCTAAATGGGGAATATTTATCCAGGCGTTTGATTGAGTTTCATTGCACAATTGAATCATCTGTTCATAAGGAACTCCATTGCTCTCGTCTGAACCAAAAGTATAATAATCGGGCAAGGTTCTATCACTCCATTTGCTCTCAGTAGAGCCATTAATACGCCCAAATTCCATAAATCTAATTGTCTTAAATGGGGCTAATTTATCTATCCAGGATGAACACCAGGGTTGAGTTTGATATGTATCTTCTGTTCCTGGCAAAAGAACCCTGATATTTCGAATATGGTTTCCAAGAGTAGATGCTTTTATAAATAATTCGAGATAATCTTCAGTAGGAGAAAAGCTAAATTCTATTCTTCCGGGTATCTGTGAAATAACCGAAGTAACTCCTCCACCCGAAATCTCCATTTCGCCTTCTCCGTCATACAAAATCACGTAATTACCTTCCGGAAGAGAAGTAGCTGCCGCCCATAATGTAAATACACCCTGTTCTGTTTCAGCATTTGCGTGATTGATATTGACAGGCAATTCAAGAGGATAGCCGTTTTCATCCAATGGTATATAATTCAATAATTCAGTATCCCACAAGTTTTCTCCATTTTCAACATAACTTACATTACGTGTATGCCATTTATCTGCATTTTTCATAATATTAACAAAGGGATATGAAGTACCGTAATATTGGGGGGGAAAGATCTGCATCCCCATTTTCAGACAAGCTGTATTTGTTTGTGAGAAAATTGAATTTCCTAATAGAAAAAACGCTATTAAAATCACTAATTTTTTCATTATTTATTTTTTTTCATTATTTAATAATTAATTTGCCTCTGATACGGATAGATATTATTGTACCCTACTTGAAAAGAAAATATTTTTTTGTATTTTGCATTTTATTATTAAAATATAGCTTTTGTCAGTAAAAAAAATCATAGATATATGCGTTGAGACAGTGTATAAAGCATTGTTTTACAAATATGCACGTAATATCAGAAACTATATTTTATCAAAATCCGGAGATATGGCTATGGCAGAAGATATAGTGCAGGATGTTTTTCTAAAGCTATGGAAAAAATGTGCTGAGATACGGTTTGAAACGGTAAAATCATATCTTTACAGAGCTGCTGAAAACCAACTTACTGATCATTATCGTCATCAAAAAATTGTACTTATTCACAGACAAAAGCAAAATCTAAATAAAATAACCAATGAGTCTCCTTTACATAAATTGGAAGAAAAAGAATTTAAAAATATAATTGAAAATATAATTGAAATATTACCTGAAAACAGTAGGATTGTCTTCTTGATGAGTAGAATTGAAAACATGACTTATAGAGAAATTGCGGAAAGATTGGAGTTGAGTCAAAAAGCCGTTGAAAAAAGAATGGGTATAGCTTTGGAAATACTCAGGAAGAAAATATCCTTGTATATTAAATAATTTTTTGCAACCGGTAGGGTAATTATTAATTAGTACGTATTAAAAAAAATGGCAGAAACTGACATACATATTTTATTAGCAAAATGGCTTGAAGGAACGATTTCCATTGAAGAGCGCAAAATATTGGAAAAACAAGGTGATTTGACTGATCTTGAAGCATCTTTATCGAGATTAAAAGATTATGACTTCGAATCTATGGATGTAGAAAAGTTGTGGAATAAGTTGTCAGATAAACGTAATAAGAATAAACCAAAACAAAAATCTGTTTTCCCGGTTTGGATAAGCATTGCTGCTTCTATTTTATTGATTTTCGGAGCATTTTGGTGGTGGAATAATCAGGGAGTAGTAGTTATTGCTCAAAATGGCGAAAGAAAAAACATCATTCTGCCGAATAAATCCAATGTAGTACTTAATTCAGGTTCAAAACTTAAATATTTTGAAGATAATTGGGATAAAGAAAGGAAGATGGAATTGGAAGGTGAGGCATTTTTCAAAGTAACAAAAGGTGTTTTATTTGAGGTAAAGACTAAAAAGGGAATAATTAGAGTTTTAGGTACACAATTTAATGTTTACGCCAGAAAAAATACATTAACGGTAGTTTGTTACCGTGGGAAAGTAGAGGTTGAGTCAGAACAAATAAAATTAAATAAAATATTGGAAAGGGGACAGGGCCTTATTATCAAAAACGGGAATAGCTCCCCTATTGAAGAAATGATAAATGAGCCGTTATGGTTAAGTGGCGTTTACGTTTTCTACAAAGAAAGTTTAAAAAATGTATTTAACGAATTTGAACGCCAATTCGATGTAAAATTACAAATTAATAATGTAGATTTGCAACGAAAGTTTACAGGCGATTTTAAAAATGATAACATTGAAAATGCTTTAAAAAAAATATGCGGAGCAATGAATTTGAATTATACCTTTCTGCCGGATAATAAGACAATAAGGATATACTAAGCCACAACAGATATAGACACCCCAACTATTTGTCACTAACAGATTATTATTATTGAAAAGATGACAGGAAGTAAAACACATCCTGAAATTGCGATAAATTCATTTTTAAATTTAATTTTGTAAATGAATAATCTTCAATACCGGATGAAATTTTCTGTTAAAAATACAATTTTACTAGGCATTGTTTTTACAATTATAATAACATTTAATTGTCAAGGACTATTTGCTCAGTCCGATTCTAAATGTATTTATGATAATACCCCATTGGAAATCGTCCTGAAAGAGTGGGGAGAAAAAAACAAAATCTCATTTTCTTATGATTATGATTTGATAAAAGGTAATAGTATTTCAGGGGATTTTTCAAATCTATCAATTGAAAGTATGCTGATAAAATTATTGAGAGGTACACGATTGGAATTTGAACAGATCTCTCCAAAGAACTATATCTTAAAAAGAAGGACAGATAATGGTTATGACGCTTTTAAGACAACTATTTGCGGTTTGATATTAGACAAAAACTCATCTGCTCTTCCTTATACCAATATAGTTCTTAAAGGTACAAAAATAGGTACAACATCGGATTTAAACGGAAATTTCTCTCTCAATGCACCTTTGGTAAAACACGACACAGTTATATTCAGTTATCTCGGATACAAAACAAAGTATATTGATATTCAAGATTTGAAAGCAACGCCATGCAGAAAGATAATTCTCAATCTTGATGTTCAAAATATGAACGAAATTATTATTACAGACAGACTGTTTTATGACGTTGAAAACAATACTTTTCTATCTACGGAAAACGTAAGTTCCACTACTTTTGAGATGGAAGATATCCAACAAATTGCCGGCTTGGTACAAAAGGATGTTTTTCAAATCGTACAATTACTTCCGGGTATAAATTCAACCGATGAATCTTCCTCCCAAATACATATAAGAGGTGGAAATACCGGACAAACACTTATACTTTATGACAATATTCCTATGTATCACAATGGCCATTTTTTTGGAAAAATATCTTCAATTAATCCTAATGCAATTGAAAAAGTACAGATTTCCAAGGAAGGATATTCGTCTTCGTATGGGAGCAGAGTATCCGGAGTTATCGATATTGAAGGAAAAAATAGTATCCCGGAATATAAGTCTGTAGTTCTTGAAGGTAGCCTTTTGTCAGGAGATATAAATTTTGAGATGCCATTTCTTAAAAACAAAATGGCTGTTTTTATCAATTATAGGCATTCGTTTACAGAGTACTTAAATTCACCTTCCTATAAACGAAATTTCAATCAGATATTTCAAAATTCCATTATTTCAGAAGACAATGAATATATTAAAAATTCCGGAATAGATTCAATTACCGATAATACACCCGTAACATCTTTTTACGATTGGAATAGCAAGATTCTTTGGCAACCGGATTCACAAAATAATGTGTCGTTTAGCAGCATTATGATTAAGGACAAATTAGATTATATTTATGATCAAAAGGATTCGTACTATGAGGAAAGCACATTAAATATACAAAATAATGGAGTGAATTTGAACTGGAATCATATTTGGTCTGACGTATTTGATTCTGATTTAGGACTTTCTATTTCAAAGTATAAAAATAAATTTTCATACAAAGACAATTTTCATGTTGATTCCGCTAAAACCTTGTACAAAAACGCTAACTTTTTAAATGACTATTCATTTTATATTTCAAATCACTTAAAAAAAGATAATCAATATTTTTCATTCGGGTATCAGTTCAATAGTATTACCGAGGTAGCCAAAGTGTTTAAAAAAGATGAAAATCAAACAGATTTTAGTTTTGATGACGATATCAATGGGATAACAAACACGTTATTTACCGATTATAGATTGGATTTGGATAGAATTGATTTTAACTTTGGATTAAGACTCAATCACTACAATCTCACAAACAATATATACTTTGAACCGCGATTTATAGTGAAAGTATATCCCATAAAGATTTTTTCATTTAAACTTGCAGGTGGTATATATCACCAAACTATTAACCAGATTGTAGAATTTAATAAACTAAATGCAGAAGATAATCTCTGGCTATTATCTCGTAGCAAAGGCAGTAGAGATTTGTATTCTGCCGTAAAAAACACACAATATTCAATGGGATTCGCTCTGAAAATGTTATCATGGAATATTGATTTGACATTTTACGATAGATATTATAAAGGCATTACGTCAAGAACATTAAGATTCGATACAAAAGACTTTCCAAATTATTCCGGAAATATGTCATCTTCGGGATTGGAGTTGAGTATTCAGAAAAAAAACAAATACTTTTATACATTTCTTGGTTATACCTTTAACAGGGTAAAATACGAATTTGAGTACCCGGAATATCCCGTTTCTCCTTCCTACAACCAAAAACATCAGTTGGATATTTTACTAGGAGTGATTTTTAAAAACTTCACACTATCCACGGCAATAAAATTTGGTTCAGGTTTGCCATACACGGCTGTAGATAGTATTGGAATGGATTTGTCTGATCCCAATAATCCGGGATACTGGATAGAATACCAAAGTTTCAATAACAAAAACCTGATTCCGTATTACAGAATAGATTTGGGGCTTTCGTGGAAATTTACTTTTAAATGGTTAAGAGGTAAAATAACGGTTTCTGCCATCAACATTATGAACCGGAAAAATTATTTGCAACGAAATTATACACTAAAATTCCTAAATGATGTTGATACTCCATTTATAGTAAAGACAGACAGGATAGGTTTACCATTTTTTCCGGATATAGGACTGAGAATGTTATTTTAAATAAAAAATTGCGTAAAAAATATATTCCCACAGTTGAAGAAATAACATAAGATATAAAGAGAAATATGAAGTAGATCTTTTTACGGACAAACACTAAAACCTGTAAATCTATGATAAAATACAGTTATTAGAGAAAAAAATCATATCTTTGTATATGAAATACTCGGTGTCTTGATTAAGAGCATTATTCTTGATTGAGATGAAAAGGGAATCCGGTGCAAATCCGGAGCTATACCCGTAGCTGTAAGTTCTGTTTAGTTTTTGAATCAATAGTCACTATTCTATACGAATGGGAAGGCTTCAAAGACAAGAACAAGCCAGAAGACCTGCCAAGTTTATTGTTCGGGTTAAACACAAAAAAATGACTTGTTTTAGATTGAGCTTCATAATGTTGTTTATATTTCTAAGTTGCACTTTTTGGGCTCAGGTTTTAGACACCAATATCGTATTAAGTCCAGTTAAAATAACTGCAAATAAGGAAATTTTTCTTGTAGGCAGTAAACTGGAAAAGCTAGATACGCTACAATTAAAAAGCATTTCTTCAGGCAGTTTAAATGATGCTATCAAAAACTATTTGCCGATATACGTAAAAAGCAATGCGGGGGGACTTTCAACCATACGATTTCGTGGTACCAGCGCTGAACATACCGCAATATTATTTAACGGTATTAATATTAATTCACTTACCTTGGGTCAGTCCAATATATCTTCGATTCCTTTATTTATTTTTGACAAGCTCAAAATTCAATACGGGAGTTCAGCATCACTTTACGGTTCTGATGCTATTGGTGGAAGTATCCAATTGGAGAATACTCCACGATGGGATAAGGGTATTTCGCTCGGTCTGGAACAATATTTTGGCAGTTTCGGTTCACTTTTTTCAGGGGTAAAAGCGGGTTATAGCGATAAAAAACGGATATTTCACCTAAAAATATATCGCAATTTGATAGATAATGACTTTCCATTTATTAATACTGCTGTAAAAGATTTTGATTCGAATAAATTCGTAAAAGATACCACTAAAAATTCTTCACAAAAGAGTTTTGGTTTTTTGGAAGAAATGTATTACAAGTATTCAGACAAGCTTTTCTTTTATTCAAAAATATGGTACGATAACAATTGTAGACAAATTCAACCCAATATGTCTGCCAATTATTATGGGGGGGATAATGCAAAAATTGAAAATAAACATTTGCGAGCGATTTCCGGTTTTAAATATTACAAAGGAATGGGAAAATTCACAATGGATTTTGGATATGTATATGATTATCAGAAATACAATCAGAATAAAAACCAAATTATTTCCACCACATCATTTATCACAAACCTAAATTATTACTATACTAAACTATGGGGAGGCATATTAAATATTGGTATGCTGTACAAGTATATAAAACCCGATGTTTACGCCTATAAAAACGATATAAAGGAAGATAGAATTGATGTATTTGGTTCATACAAAAAGATGGTTATTCCGGGTTTTGAAGCGATTATAAACTTAAGAGAATCCATTGTCGTAGACTATAAAAAAAATCATGCCCCTTCAGTAGGATTAAATTATGTTATGAATCTCAATAAAAGCAGAAAACTTATTCTGAAAACATCTGTTTCGAAAAGTTACAAGATACCAACATTTAATCAGAGATTTTGGTATCCGAACGGAAACACTAATATCTTGCCTGAAACCGGTTTTAACTATGAATTTGGAGCAAACCTACTCTCGAAGTTTGTATTTGGAAATTTCAATTTTAGTATTAATGCCTATCAAATGATTGTTGATAATTGGATACAATGGATTAATTTGGATACCTGGAGACCTGTCAACTTGAAACAAGTAAAAAATAGTGGTATAGAAATAAGTCTTAACACAAAATGGTCAATAAATAAATTCGATTATCAAACAGGATTTAATTATAGTTTTACTAGAGCAAAGGAAGTTAAATCTTATCAAAATATTAATAGCTCAATTGGTAAGCAGCTAATTTATACTCCGGTAAATATCGCCAAATTTTTCAGTAGCATTAAGTTTGAGTCTTGGATCATTCAAACAAACATTGCATATACCGGTGATAGATATACAGAGACATACAAGGTATTGAACAGATATTGGCTTTGGAACATACATTTGGATAAAAATATCTTAATGAGTAATCACGCTATTAATATTGGTGTAAGCATTAATAATATCCTTAATAAAACATATCAAAACTGGGAATATTATGCTATGCCGGGACGAAATTTTAAATTCAATTTAAAATATAATTTCAATGAAGAAGAATAGAATATTTTTTCAGATTTTAGCTGTTTTAACGGTAACAGTATCATTTTTTGCTTGTTTTAATGATTTTGACGAAAAAGGAAAAGATCATATCCCAATTGAAGGAGATGCTATATATTATATCATTAATTATGGCAACTATGGGGGGACAAAGAGCGAAATAAGTACTTTTAATCCTTATAGTAAAAAAATAACAAATACAGCATACAAAAATGCTAATGACATAGAACTAAATTCCAATGTACAATCAGCTACAATTTTTCAAGGCAAAATGTATTTAATGTCCAATAATGGTGATAAAATTGATGTTTTGGATGCAAAGACACTCAAAGTAGTATCAAACCCAATATTTGAGAATATCACAAAACCAAGGTATTTTGTAGCCAAGGATTCCAATACGGCTTATATCTCTTGTTGGGGTGAAGTAAATGACTGGACAAAACTAGAACACTCGTATATAGCCAAACTGAATTTAAAAACTAAAACAGTAAAAAAAATACCATTGACCGCAGGTCCGGAAGGCATTATTATTATCAAAAACAAATTATATATAGCATTGTCAGCAATCAATAAAATTGCTGTAATGGATTTGGACACGGAAGTATTTTCTTTTATTGATGTACCGGCGATTGCTCAACATTTTGTCAAAACCTATAATAGTAAATTATACGCCTCTATAGTTAGCAAATACACTACCCCATTTTCCAAAGATTCTTTGGGGATAGTTGAAATAGATACCAAGACCCAAAACATAATTGATAAAATACAAGTACCAGGTATCAGTAACAATGGAGAAATTTCGTTAGAAGGTAACGATTTGTATTTGATCGCAAGAGAGCAATATCCGGGCACAAAATCAGAAATATACAAAATCAATACCGAAACAAATGATATATCAGCATCACCGGTAATAACCGGTAATAGTTTTACGGATATAGCCGTTGATAGAGTAGTAGGTAGCATATTTGTATTGAAGTCTCCAAGTGCTACAGAAACCGGAAAAATCCTCTCTTTCAACATACTTAACAATACGTTTCAATCCGAAACAGAAACAGGTATATATCCACAACAGATAGTCAGGCAAGAGTGATTAACCGTATATTAATCACTCTTTAACAAACTTTATTAGATAGGTCTTCCTCACAATATTTATAACATCCCATACTATAGAATGTGGCTTGTGCCTATATTAACACCATCACAATCATAATCATCATAAGAAACATCTACTGTATTACAAACACCCACTAGAGCATTTCATCTACTATTTCTACATCACCTGTAAATGAATCTTCAAAACTAATATTTATTTTTTGTTTTGAATGATTCGGGTAGATTTTAACTTTTGTCTTGATAAATGACTGAAAGGTCTCGGAGAGAATCGAGTGAGTAAATCTCACAGTGCCAAATCATGACACATTGATGCTGCTGGTATTTGCTTGGATTCACGTTAATCATTTTTTCAAATTTAAACTCTTTGGAAGGATATTAAAATAGCTCACTGTAAATCATTTTTCGACATTTGCAGGTAGGACTTGAAAGCATGCGATAGCATGACTTCAAAGCCGGTTTAAAACAGATTCACTTCGTTCGTAGATTAGTCTGTATTTTGAAACTTTAAGATTTGAAAAATTTTTTTAATCTGTCATTAGAGGTACTTGATCTTAAGTGCTTTATATCAATCTGCTTTTTCGATTCAACCGGTTTATATATTTTAATTGTTTTAGTCATTCACAATTCTCAATTATTTGTCTTATGTTCAAGCTGTTATTAAAATTATTGTTTTTAGAAGTCAGTTGTTCCGATATGGTCGGAAGTGAAGTAATATAATATCTGTGAATATCCACAGCATTATTGCTTTTGACAAGCCCAAATCCAAAGTGCCGCTACTGACAAAATTCAAGTCAATATCGAGTTTTTGTAGTAAGGATTGCAAGGTGAATTTTTCTTTAGTTAGTATTTTTGATTATTTTTAAATTTTAATGATTTTATAGACAGACACTAAGTAGTTACTTTATTTTGAAGTTTTGAGGAGCAAAAAAGTTTCCTTGTGTGGGTGGAGGATTTACCGGAT
>JALSPK010000020.1 GCA_026986005.1 Saprospiraceae bacterium | reverse complement strand
GAGTACTGTTTTCCTTTGCTTATTATCTTTACGCGGACTACATGATGGGAGTGATATTTACTGCCGTCGCTGTGATAGCATTTTATATGTTATCGAAAAAATGGAAAGACCTTAGTTTTAAATAATGTATATCTATACAGTGCTTGATTTTTATAATAAAAGAATCATATAGTTTGAAGGAATAGTGGCGCTATTTCAAAAAATATTGATAAATTTTAATGCAAAAAGAACGTTTATCAGCCAAAATGATTCTACTTGTCTAGTTACATAATATCGCAAAAAGATTATTTTTCAATTTTAATGACTTTATGGACACTAAATAACTTTTATTTGCTTAGATTTTAAAGGTGAAATCGCATTGCCCTTTACCTTTGCTGATGCTTCTACCCTGTATTCAGACTTGACATTATTCAGCTTTTTCGCAAGCCCCACAAGACCTTTTGTGATAAAATTGCTAGAGCCTATTTTATCCATTTCCGATTGGGCAATTTTGTATCTAAGAGTGAATTCAAACGCAAATTCTTTGTCTTTATCTACTACGAAAGGTTTATTGAATTCTGCTAAACCTGCAACATATTCATTTACCAGTTTCTTTTTTCTCCTACCTCTAGTATACTTTTCTATCAATTTTATTGATATAGATTTTACAGTCTGTCTTGTTTTTGAAGTAAATATAATTTTACCGGGAAATGCACTTCCGTCTATCGGAATTTTATCCGGTATTTCCAAGGATATTTTTACACTTTCGATTCCTAAAAAACTTTTTACCTTTCCAATCATAAATTTATTTTTTGTGGTGACAATCTTCTTTTGACTTTTTTTTTCTGAACTATCAATCAAATCACAATCCGTAACTAAGGCTTAGGGTGAAACTTCTAGGAGCTTCCAATAATCCCGGTCTGACAGAATATTCTTTGTTAAAAAGATTGTCAATATTGAGTTGAATACCTAAATTTTCATATTTATATCCAATTCTCATTCTATAAACATTATTTCCTTGATTATGGTTCGCTCTATATTCTTTTACACCTTTTGGCAGCCCATTTAGTTTCAATTCAAATAATTTGTCAATGGCTTCCATGAAGCTGTTATATGATGAACCAAATCCAATTTTAAAATGTTTGTACGATGCTTCAAAATCAAATTTGAATGTCTCTTTGTATCTGTACTTAAGAATGTTGTAATCCACGCTTGATTTACTTTTGATGTCATCTGTAAATTCTTTGTATTTTGGATCTATATATGTGTATCCTCCATTAAAATCAAGTTCGACGTTTTTTATTTTACCAGCAAAACCTGAAGTGATTTCTATTCCTTTGATTATTGTGTTTGCTAGATTAACTGAAGTAAAATATATATTTTTATCAAATTTCAAAGCAAATTCTATCATGTTTTTATATTCAGATTGAAATGCAGATATATCAGAATATCCTTGTAGCCCAAATACATTCCATCCTTGCCTGATACCAAATTCCATTGTGGAACCGGTTTCGGATTTCAAATCCAGATTGGGTAATAAAACTAACGATCCTTCAAAAACATTTGAAAATTTTTCTGCAATTGTAGGATATCGAAATCCCTGTCCCCAGGATACCCTGAAATTGGTTTTTTTAAATAATTTGTAATTTGCTCCAAATCTAAATACCGGTTTACTTTCTTTAGTGTATTTCTCTCTGACATCTTTTCCATTTATGATTTTTGGACCGTCTATTTTATTTGTTTCATATCTTATCCCAAGTACCAGATTCAATCTTTTCCACAATTTTTTTTCTGATTGGATATATAGAGCCGTATTATATGCAACATAGGTAGTATCTCCATACAATTCAGCGTTAGTTGTACTTTTTGATGCTACTAATCCACTTGTTAAGATTATTCCTAAATCATTTATTCTTTTCTGAAATTGATATTCGCCATAATAGGTTTTTGATAAATCATATTTGTCAATACCGATAAGGTTTGATACGCTATAAAACCTACCTTGTAAAATATGTTTATCTCCATTTTTCGAGCGATATCTGATTGAAGGGTCTATGATGATTACATCTTTATCTTTGGCAGAATATGCGACAGTATCAGCTTGGTATGCTCCTTCATTTGCGTTTTTCCAGTAGAAGAAAGTTAAACCTTTTCCGGAATTAAAATTTGTATGCAATCCTAGATTTATTCTGTCTGTAAGATGATAATCAATATTTATTGTAGCTCTTCCATAGTTATCAAAAGTATTTCTGTTGTAGCCTTTAGTTTTATTATAATACAAAGAACCTACAAAGTCTAATTTGTTTAGTTTTTTCGCATACAAGGCTGAAAACCCGGTTTTGTAAGGTGGAGAGGTCCACCATTTTTTGTTTTTATCTCTTGGTGAATCATACAAAGTGTAAAATGTTTTTGCCCTGAATAAAGCTTTTTTCTTGGCATAGATTGGTAAGATATTAATAATGCCATTCATAGCGGCAGAGCCATACAGCGCAGAACCGGCACCTTTCATGATTTCAATCTTTTCAATATTTTCTACGGGGATATTTTCCCAATTGGGTAGGGCAGAGTCAAATTGCAATGCCGGCATATTGTTTATTAAAACCAAGACTCTTGAGCCTGCACCATACGAAAACCCTGAGCCACCTCTTATATTTACTTGCCCATCAATTATATTTACACCGGGGATCTTATCGAGTAAATTATTGAATGCATTTATATTATTATTTTTTATAAACTTAGGTTTTACTGTTTCAATTGAGACAGTAACTTCATTGATGCTTTTTTGATACTTGCCTGAAGTTATTGTAACTTCATCCAAATTCTTAAGCTTCAATTGTAATAAGATATCACCTAATTTGTTTACTTTTTCTCTTGCTGTATATTCAATTACTTTTGGTTTATAACCGATATATTTTATTTTAAATTTTATTTTTCTGCTGGGACTTACAATACTGAAGTAGCCGCTATTATCCGTGACTGTTTGTCTGTTTTTGTATTTTACTATTGCAAATGATAGTGGAAAAAGATTTTCACTATCTTTGATTGTGCCGCTAAAATAGTATTGGGAAAATAGACTGTTTGATACGATCAATATTGTAAAAATACATAATAACCAAAGTTTTTTCATGTTTTACTTTTATTGCTGATAAATTACTTATAATTTGAAATTCAAACTTAGAGATACACTTCTTGGAGCTTCTAGTAAGCCGGGTCTTACAGAGTATTCTTTATTGAATAAATTATCTAAATTAAGCATGAAGCCGATGTGTCTAGTATTCATTCCCAATCGAAATCGGAAAATATTGTTTCCCGTATTGTGTTCTTCCCTATATTTTTTTACACCTTTAAGTATAAGTCCATTTATTTCAAAAGCCTTATCTACCGCTTCCATAAAACTGTTGTATGATGATCCTATGCCTATTATGAATTTCTTGTATTCCAATTCAAAATCAAATTTATAAGAGGTTTTGTATCTGTATTTTAGTATATTGTAGTCAACGCTTGAACCTCCTTTGATCTCATCTGTAAAATCAATGTATTTGGGATCGATTCTCATATATCCAGCGATGAATCCAATGTCAAAGTTTTTAAACTTACCTTGAAAGCCGGTTGAAAATTCAAGCCCTTTGATTATTGTATTTCCAATATTATCAGCGCTAAAGAAAAAGCCTTTTTTATTTCTTTTAAGGTGAAATTCTATCATATCCTTATACTTGGATTGGAATATTGAAAGATCGGCAAATCCGATTATCTTTGATATTTTCCAGCCTTGCCTTATTCCAAATTCAATCGTTGTGCCTGATTCTGATTTTAAATCCGGATTTGGTAATATAACTAGACCACCTGAAAAAGTATTAGTGAATTTTTCTGCTACGGTTGGATATCTAAAACCTTGCCCCCATGAAGTTCTGATATTTGTATTTTCAATTGCTTCGAAATTCAAACCTAGTCTGAATACCGGTTTGCTTTCTTGTTTATATTTGTTGCTAATATCTACACCTTGTATTATTTTAGGACCTAATATGGTATTGGTTTCATATCTAGCTCCGGCTACAACACTTAGTTTGTCATAAAACTTCTTGTCTATTTGGGTATAAATACCGAAGTTTTTTGCAACATAACTAGTGTCTCCGTATAACTCAGCTAAAGTATTACTTATAGTGCCTGTAATACCGGAAGTAATAGTAATCCCATATTGATTTATTTTTTTTTGATATTGATATTCTCCAAAATAGCTTGTTGACTGATTTGATTTGTTGCCCGATACCAGATTTGAAGCATAATATACTCTTGTTTGTAATTTATGCTTTGCTCCGTTTTTGGAATAATAAGTTAGGAATGGGTCTAAAATATAAATCTGTTTGTTTTGACCTGCATACGCTGATGAATCTGCCCGATATGCACCTGAAGTCGCATTTTTCCAGTAAAAAAAGTTAAGCTTTTTCCCTGAATTGAAATTAGTATTTACTCCTATGGATAATGAATTTGTAATATGATAATTCAGGTTTAAAGTTGCTCTGGTATAATTGTTGAAACAATATTCCTTGTAGCTATTAAATTTTTGCGCGTACAAGGAACTGACAATGTCTAACGAATTTATTTTTTTTGCAAAAACCACTGAAAATCCATATTTTTTCGGGGGAGTATCCCACCATTGTTTTGTAGTATCTGCAGCATTTCCATATAATGTACTAAATGATTTTATCTTCAATAGAGTCTTTTTCTTAGCATAGATAGGTAATATGTTTATCACTCCGTTCATCGCAGCAGAGCCGTAAAGAGCCGAACCTGCACCCTTCATTACTTCTACTTTTTCTACTATCTCTGTTGGGATATTTTCCCAGTTTGGATATCCCGAATCAAACTGTAATGCAGGAAGATTATTTATCAAAACAAGAACTCTACTACCGGCACCATATGAAAACCCTGAGCCTCCTCTTATGTTGGCTTGACCGTCAACATAATTAACTCCCGGTATTTTTTCAAGTATATCATCAAAGCTCACCGTATTGTTGTTTTCAATAAACTTTGGTTTTATTGATTCAATGGAAATAGTAGCATTTTTAATTAATTTACGGTATTTTCCTGAAGTAATGGTGACTTCATCCAAAGACTTTAAATATTCAGACAAAAATATTGTTCCAAAATCAATATTTTTTGAAGTGACAATTGTATCGATTACTAGTTTTTGGTATCCGAGATAACTTATTTTTAAAACCAATTTATTCTTTTCTATTTCAAATGAGAAATTCCCATTTATATCAGATACAGCTTTGTGATTATTGTAAGTGATATTGGCAAAAGAAAGTGCTTCTTTTGTAGTTTTATCCGAGATACTTCCTTTAAAAGTATATTGGGAATATAGCTCAGATGTACAGATAAAAAGTATGAATATTAATAATAATACGGAAAATATAGTGTACCTATTCATAAATATTTATTAATTAAAAATGATAAAAATACTATAAATATATATAATATGATAAAAAAGTAATAAATTTACGTAAAAAATAAAGGACATTGATTTTATTGTATTGATTTAAAGACATTTTTTGCTTTACTAATATAAAAATATAGACATGAAAACTAAAATTATCGCAATCGCTTTATTTGTTTTTAATAGCTTTTTAGCTTTTTCTCAATTGTGTGTGCCTGATACAAATTATGCTCATAAAGAAGGCAATATTTACCCTGAAGCTTATCATGCCAGATTAAATCCCAATGCTGGAACTCTTGATTCGGCTTGTATAAATGAAGATTATTCTTTTGTCTTTACTGCTGTAGTACCGGATTCTTTACCGACTGAAGTTGGAGTGTTTAAGCTAGATTCTTTGGTGGTTTTAGACAATGGAGTTTTGGATATACCAACAGGAATTAAATATAAATGTAATCCACCCAATTGCAAGTTTGTTCAAGGAACTTTGGGCTGTCTGGAGTTATATGGGAAACCGGATATTTCCAACGAAATAAAAGTATATGACCTTAAATTGAAAGTAAAAATCTCAGTAGAAGATGGATTTATTGTAGTTAATGATACTTTGCCGGCATATTTGTCTGATTCTGCGCACTATTTTTTGCCATTGTTTCCTCAGGGATCACCAAATTGTTGGAAAACAGCTGTAATTGACGAGAGTTATGGTTTTAAAGTAAAAGTAGCACCTAACCCAATTTCAGACAGGATTGTTTTTACCGTTGAGTTGCCTCAGGAAGGTATGCTGCATTACTCATTGAAAAATATTCAAGGACAAGAAATATTCAAAGCAGATAAAAGAGGAGAAAAATATCAAGTTATCTCAATTAACGACTTGTCTTTATTTCGAAAAGGAATATATTTTTTAGAAACGAGATATGAAAATAGGGTTGTTATTAAAAAAGTAATAATACACTAAATAGTGTCTGTCTATAAAGTGCTTGATTTTTGAAAAATAAAGATTTTTGATGAGATTTTTGTCTTTCTGAGAATTGGTGATGCCTTAGCATCAGTAATTTGAATAAAGTAAAAATATCGCGAAAAGATTATTTTTAAATTTTAATGACTTTATGGACAAACACTAAATATAATATTAAAAAAATAAAAGCAATGCAAATGAAACGTATAATATTATTTCTATTGGTCTTCAGCTTTTCGTCATCTTTAACTTTTGGACAAGATAAAGTAAAAATTAACCTGACTCTTGAAGATGCAATATTGAAAAGATTTTCTGATTTTTACCCTGATTATGTGCCGGGATTGCAATGGAAAGGAGATTCGGATAAGTTAATAAAGAAATCTGATGATCTTAAATCTCTATTGTTTTCAGGAATGAAAAATGAAGGGTGGGATACACTCTTGAAAGTTTCAAAACTAAATAAAGATTTGAATCTGAATCTTAAACGTTTGCCACGATTCTCATGGAGGGGAAATAATATATTGGTTTTTAAAAATGGTAACAATTATTATGAGTACAATGTTGAGAAAAGTACGGGTGAAAAAATATCTAGAACTCCTGTTGTAGGTGACAATCAGGATTATTGTAGTAAAACCGGGAATATTGCATTTACAAAGAAGAATAATTTATTTCTGAAAATGACAAATGGAGACTGTATTTCTATTACAGAATTTGAAGATAAAAATTTTGTGGCAGGTCAATCAATTGCAAGAAATGAGTTTGGTATTGGCAAAGGAACTTTTTGGTCACCCTCGGGCAATTATCTAGCTTTTTATCAGAAAGATGAATCTGATGTTAGTGATTACCCTTTGGTAGATATCACTTCAAGAGTGGCAAGTTTGAATAGTATAAAATATCCAATGGCCGGAATGAAAAGTGAATACCCATCAGTTGGAGTTTATAGTATAAAATCAGGTAAAACGATCTATCTCAATACAAAAGAAGGAGCAAAAGACCATTATTTGACAAACCTAGGTTGGGGCCCAAACGAGAAATACATTTATTTGGCTGAGTTGAATCGTGAACAAAATCATATGTGGCTTAATAAATATGATGTATCAACCGGCAAAAAAGTAAAAACATTGTTTGAAGAAGAGCATCCTAAGTATGTAGAGCCTGAACAACCGGTATGGTTTATCCCGGGGCACGATGATGAATTTCTCTGGTTTAGCGAAAGAGATGGATTTAATCACCTTTATAGATACAATACTGAGGGGAAGCTGTTAAATCAGGTCACTAAAGGTGATTTTCCTGTTCACAATATATTGGGATTGGATAAATCAGGTAATTATGTATATGTAACAGGGGCTGATAAAACAGGGTTAAACGAGTATTTGTACAAATCAAAATTGAAAAATTCTTCAACTAAAAATATAACTAAACAAGCCGGGGTTCATAGATATTCTTTGGGTGCAAAAGGGGAATACTTTATTGATATATATTCGGATTTGAACACACCGCGGGTTACACAAATTATAAATAATAAAGGAGAAATAGTAAAAGAAATTCTGGTGTCTTCAGATCCGTTGATGGATGTAGCAATAGGTTCAACAGAACTAATAGATATAAAGGCAGCAGATAACAAGACAACTTTGCACGCACGGGTCATAAAACCTTACGATTTTGATCCAAACAAAAAATATCGTGTATTTGTGTATTTATATGGTGGCCCACATGCACAAATGATTAGGAATGCATGGATGGCTTATGCCCCATTATGGATGCATTATATGGCTAATAAAGGCTATATTATATTTACAGTAGACAATAGAGGCTCAGACAATAGAGGATTTGAATTTGAGAATGTAATACATAGAAATCTTGGATTAAACGAGATGGAAGATCAACTGAAAGGTGTCGAGTACTTAAGCAAATTGCCATATATTGATACGAGTCATATGGCTATTCACGGCTGGAGTTTTGGAGGGTTCATGACTACATCAATGATGCTTAGACATCCGGGAGTATTTAAAGTAGGTGTAGCAGGAGGTCCGGTTATAAACTGGAAGTTTTATGAAATAATGTATGGTGAAAGATATATGGATATGCCCGAAGAAAACCCTGAAGGATATAAACTCAATAATCTATTGAATTATGCGGATAAATTGAAAGGGAATTTGATGTTAATAATTGGATCAGTAGACCCTGTTGTAGTCCCTCAGCACTCAATGAATATGTTGAAACGATTTGTTGAAGAAGGTAAGCAAGTGGATTATTTTACTTACCCAATGCATCCGCATAATGTTAGAGGGAAAGATAGATTGCACCTTATGCGGAAGATATTGGACTATGTAGATGAAAAATTAAATTTATTAAAATAGGTATATGAAAAATAAGTATTTGATGTTGACATTTTTTGCAGTCTTGGCTTTAGGATGTAAAAATGCACTTGTAAATAGTGAGAATAAGAAGGATGACGATAATAATGCTAAGGCTTTAGTATCTCATTTTAGACCTGATACGGATCAAGTCATTAATTATATCGCTTTTGGCTCTTGTAGCAATCAGAGATTAGAGCAAAACTATTGGGATATTATAGCAAAAAATCAGCCTGATCTATGGATTTGGATGGGCGATGCTATTTATTCAGATACTGAGGATATGAAAGAGCATCAAGAGGAATATGATTTGATGAAGAAGAATAAGTACTATCAGAATTTTATCGGTCAAATACCGGTGATTGGGATTTGGGATGATCACGATTATGGGCTCAATGATGGTGGCAATTATTATCCGAAAAAAGAAGAAAGTAAAAAGGAATTTCTAGATTTTTTAGATATACCGGAAAATGCAAAAGTCAGGTCTCATCAAGGAGTTTATGATACATATGAGTATGGCAAAGGTCTGAGAAAAGTAAAAATATTTTTGTTAGATAATCGAACGTTTAAAGATAGACTCGAACCTGATAATGTAACTGCAAATAGATACAAAAAGAATCTTACAGGAACTATATTGGGAGATGAACAATGGAAATGGCTAGAAAAAGAGATTAAATATAGTGATGCTACAATTAATATTTTTGTTAGCGGCCTTCAGATAATACCTGATGATCATCCTTATGAAAAATGGGGCAATTTCCCGAATGAAAGACTTCGATTTTTAAGATTGTTGGAAAAATATAAGATTAAAAACCCTCTGATTTTAAGTGGTGATAGACATTTTGCCGAATTATCAGAATATACTTATGAGGATTTTAGCGCCAATGTAACGGAGATTACCTCAAGTGGACTTACGCATTCTTATGAAGGAGTAAATGAAAGGAATGCCTACAGATTGGGGCAATTATATGATGGTAAAAATTATGGCTTATTAAAAATAACATGGGGAGGCTCTAAAGTATTGATGAAAATATTTATAAATGATATAAAAGGAAAAAATATCATAGAGCATGGTATAATTGGGGATTATTGACTTATTTATTAGATTTGAAAATATTTTACTTCCTAAAACTGCACTATCTTTATTAAAGCTAGTACAGTTTTAGGAAGGGTGTCTAGTTATTATATTCTTCTTCCTTTTCGACAAATTTGATGTTGTATTTTTTTAGCTCTTCAAGAACAGGTTCGTATATTAATTTGGAAATGGGGATTACAACACCTGTTAAGGGTATCTTTTCTTCCAATATTAGTTTTGTCGCTATGCCTAATGGTAAGCCTACTGTCATTGCCATCGCAGTATGGACGTCATCTTGTCCTTCTACTACAAGAGATGAAGTGATTTTCTTTTTATTCTTCCCTTTGTATTTGTAAATAAACTCGTGTTGCATTACAATCATATCTTTGTCTCCTTCATCCAAGCTAAGTTTTTCTTCTAATATTTTTTGAAGGATTTTAGCTGGTGTTACATTCTTAAGTCCAATCTTTTTTCGTTCAAAAAGCCCAAGCCATCTTAGTTTGTACATGTCAAAAGAGTCTTCCTCAACACCTAAATATAGAGCGAGTTTCTCTTCAACTGTTCTTGTCTTATGGTATTTCAAAAAGGTGTTTACAAAATCCCTATTCGTCAGATTCTCAGAATTTTCAACAATAAATGTGTCGTCTGTCAATCCTAATTGCACAAGCAAATTCCATGTCTTGCTAAACCCCGGTCTTCTTATTGTCCCTCTGAACATAGTAGGGATATCATCCAAGCCATAAATACTTCTATACTTAAGTGAATCTCTGTTTGGATAAACTTCGAATTCACCAACAGTATCAAAATTAATTCTTCGCACTCTTGTAAATAATCTATGATAAGGAATATGTTTGTACATTCCTAAGTCTATATATTGAGCAACACCTTGTCCTGCGACAACAACATTTCGTGGATTCCAAGTAAATTTGTAATTCCAAGGATTATTATCATACTTTGGTGCTACTAAACCTCCTGTTGATGATTTGAATGATAATATCTCACCCTCCTTATCCTTAATTGTATCTATAATGTGCATCGCGGACATATGATCCAGACCCGGATCCAAACCTATCTCATTTAAAATTAATATACCTTTTTCTTTTGCCTCTTCATGCAGTTCTTTCAATTCAGGAGAAATATATGATGCTGTAACCAGATTTTTTCGAAATCTCAAACAAGATCTTACTATCAAATAGTGAAACCTGGCAGGAAGCATTGATACTACAATGTCAGCCTTGCTTACTTCTTTGGATCTCTGCTCATCATTGAAGACATCAAAAAATATAGCTTTGCCGTTTTTGTGGTTTTTTATCCTTTTTTCAGCTATATTTGTATCGAGGTCTGCAACAATGATTTCCCAGTCATATTCTTCTGATTTTTCCAATAGGTAGTTTATTAAACATGCAGTTGATAGTCCTGCTCCTACTACTAAAACTCTTTTCATAATTCTTGTATTAGTTTAAAATATTATTTGATATAATCTTCCATGTATTTAAACTCCGGAGTGAAATTCCCATTATGTAATATTAATCCCCTTTTTATGGGTGGAGGTAATTGTAATTCCGAAAATGGTTTAGAATAATCACAAGTTACAATCTTATTAACAAAATCAAATAATGCATTGCTAAATCCTTCAGATGATTCTCTAGGTAATTCACTAGGTAAAATATCTACTCCCATCAATGAGATTCCCTCACCTTCAAATCCATCTGTTTTGTTGCCTGTTTTTGCGTCAAAAACAAAAACCGGGTTTTCGATAGTAGTACAATCAATAGTACATTCTATTGATCCTTTGGGATCACAAGTAATATCTCCAATTGCTATTAATTTATGCTCGTTTGAATAATTGTATTTTAAGTAATTATTTGAAATTAACCTTGGATATCTCGTGTCCCAATACATAGCATTAATTAATAGAGTTAATTTATCTGCATATTGTTCAAAAGTACCAACAAATTTTTCAGGGTGGTTGTAGTATTCTTGTAAATTAAATGCTTTATCCTTTTTTATGTGCTTAGCAAGATGCTTTTCTTTGAAAATAACTTTGTATAACACATTGTTGGGTAATTGACCACTATTTTTCAGCTCTAGCAAAGCTTTAGGAGATATTTCCTTTGTCGGTAGAAGTGAAAGTATCTCATTTGCGCCTCCTGCTACATTTCCATATCCTGTAATTCCAATTACTACCGGAGTTAGTTCCTCGGGTAGACCATTCTTTACAATATCCATTCCCGCTCTAGAGATTTCCGTTTTTGCTTCATCCAAAGAATGATATAAATGAGATTGCTTTAAACTTGCAAAAGGGGTCTCAATTCCTTTGGCTTTTAACCTTTGTCCTAGAGTCCATAAAGAATTGATCATTCCAGCTAAACCCGCATACTTGCCAAAGAAAATTGTTCTTCGACCGTGCTCATCTCTTACTTTCTCATAGTCAATCAGATTAATCTTCTGTTTGACCATCTTCCTTAAGGAAGCCATATTATAAGGTTGTCCTTTTATTGTATGTGAAAAAAAGATATACGTATGATTAGGTTGAAATAGGTCATTAGGCATTTCTTTTACACCAAATACTACAGGTATATCCTCGATATTATCAGTAATCTTAGCTCCAGATTGAGCATATTCATTGTCTTTAAATACTCTTTTTTCTGATTTTTCTACATAAAACTCTAAATTGTGCTTCTTTATTAATTCAGCAACATGAGAAGGAGTAATGGCAACTCTCCTCTCCATTAAATATCTATCTTCATATCTTAACGCAACCTTCTTGTTCATCTCGATCTATTTTTTTTTTGTAATATTTTAAAACAATTGGCAAACTTAAACAATAATTAAAGATTTATAAAATCTTTTTTCTTTTTATTGAATTTGATTAATATCAATCCTCAAACACAATGGTGAAATAGCAAATAATTACTTTTTCCTTATTAGATAAAAACAATCTTTGAGGTACTTTAGCTCAGGAAGTGTTTCATAATGAAGAAGGTGCGAAAGATACTTTTTATTTTTAGTGTCATGACGGAAGGGTGTTAAGAATTCTTCTAAATAAGAGGATGTAAATTTGTGCATGAGTTAAAAATGATATTTTTAGAAATTATTATTTGGAATGTTGGCGCGGAGCGGGTCAACACCATGATTGTATTTGATGAATTTTAATACAGAGGATTTTACTCCAATGAAGAATGAGTAAGTACCATTCTTTGGCTGCCAGCTAAAATTCATGCTCCAACAATGCAAATCTCTTGAAAATCCAAATGAAGGATACTCAAATCTCTTTGCTTTAATGTTGTAATCCAAACTACCTACATTTATATTCCAGTTTTTTGTAAGAGGTAGAGAGCCACTTATTCTGATAGAATGTGTAGATATGCTGAATGTGTCAACATTATTGTTGTTGTACTTCCATTCCATTGATAGATTGTAGTTTAGACGGAAGTTTTTCAACATGGATAATAGTAAATCATTGTCAACTTTTCTGTTTTTTGTTTTTTTGTGATTCTTTTTCTTGCTCTTCTCTTTTCCAAAAAACAGCCCAGCTATTTGATCAAAGCTTTTATTGTTTACAGTAATACTAACTGTTGATCTGTCATGACGAATTGGTCTTTTACGGACGTCCCAAACATATTTATGAATTCTTCTTCCATCTACTTTCATATATGGATCAAATGTGCCCGAATACCTGATATTTACAAACTTTTTGAATAGTAAAAAATTAAATTGCACTGCTATTGGCGAAAAATTAAGACTGTCGGCTGTGATATTATAATTTCCTGAAATGCCTAAATTTCTAATAAGAGTAAGTTTTTTCAAAGAAGAATCTACTTTTGAAAAATACTTAGCCTCCAAGATGTGCTTAATTGAATAATTCAAGACAAGATTTTGTTTAGAAGGATTTGCTGAGCCATAGGCTCCATTGTAATCAAAAATACTATATCTTTCAACTTTGTCATATTTAGCTCTGGTATCAGTATGTACTTCTCGGCCGTAAATAGCCTCTTCGTCTATGGGGTTACCGCTAAACGATAAAGAGTATGATATTTTATGCTTTATACCTCTTAAAAAACCCTTGTTGAACAGTATTTTTTTAAATTTATTGGTACGAAGACTTAAGCTTGGAGTTAAATGACGATATACTTTCCAATTTGATACTGTATCTATTAGTACTCTTCCAAAGGTTGTATCCATTTGTACATTTCCTTCAATATCAAGTTTAGGATTACCCTCACTATCTCTAAGCGTATCTATTACTATTGTGCCATCAAATCTTTTGTTGATTGTTTTGAAAAAATGCTTTTCGTCGTAATTTAATCCAAATGATATATTGATATATTTTTTTATTTTAAAAGCAGCTCCGGTACCTAAGTTTTGTGTTATTCCATACTTCATATTGTCCCATACCTCCGAATCAAACAATGTAGTATCTGTCGCATTAATAAGATTCTTTGCAGCACCTTTATAGTTTAAAAATATTTCTTCATACCATTTTTTTTTCCCAATTCTCTTTTTCTTTTTAAATGGATATATGGTATTCATATTTATATCCAACTTTGGAAATGTTAGGGTTAAGAGATGCGTATTATTATTTTGAGAATGATTTAATGAAACAGCTAGTTTGAAAGGTGTTTCGGGTAAACTGTTGTGGTATGAAAAGTTAGATCTTATAATATTGTTATTTCTGCTTTTTGCATCTGTATTAACTCTACGCTGATAGCCGTTTAAAGAGAAATTTATATTCCCTCCAAATTTTTGATATGGATTAGCTTTCGCTGCTTGGTTATGATTAAGTCTGAAAATAAATGTTGGGGCACTAGTTATTGTAGTGTCTGTTTTACTTTGAGTTATCGAATTAAAATAATTAAATGAAAATGAACCTGAAAATTTGTATCGTTTATTATAGTTTGATTTTATGTTTAACCCGTGACTACCCCTAGAGTATAAGTCTGCTGTTAGTCTTAAATCCATGTATTCATTTATCGCAAAATAAACACCTATATCTCTGATTCCTACTCCCCAATCATTGTTGTAGTCTAGCTTTTTGGGCAGGATAAGACCATCTCTTTGACCTTGAAACATCGGGTAAAAGCCAAAAGGCAAGACAATTGGAAGAGATACATTTGCAATCTCAATATTTGATCTTCCAAATACAGCTAATTTATTGGGTATTAGTTTGATTTTATTTGCATGTATTCCCCAGTGTGGATGTTCCGGATTAGAGCAGTTGGTTATTAAACCTCCTTTGATATACATATTGTCCACGTGATTGATCGTATCACCTTCAGCACTTATAAATTTGCCGACTTTTCCGTGTATTGTCAATTCGCCTTGCTTTTTAGTGGCGTATTCAACCCATCCTTTTTTTGTATTAATATTGTATCTAATTTTTTTGGCAACAAATTCCTCCTTTTTATCTTTGAATAGTGGTTTTTGTGTTATAGCACTTAAGCTATCTATCAAGGGCAATCCGATTATTTCATTTTTCTTAAAGTCAAATTCGATATAACCGGCTTTTAAAGATATAGTACCAAAATTAACATAGGCTTCATTGTACAACTTTAATTTGTTACTGTCTTTATCGAAAAATTGTAAATCCTTAGCTCCCCAATCTATATCTCCTTCGATAGGGTTGGGCGCTATTTTATATTTACTAAATTTGACTTTATTGAGGCTGTCTTGGTTAGTTGTGTCAATCAAAATCAAGCTATCAGAACTAAGACTATCAATAAAATTATCAGGCGGAAGAGCTAGAGAATCATCACTAGAGTTATGTAATGAATCAATGACTGTTTGAGAATATCCCAAAGTATTAAACATTACAAAAAATAAAAATATGTAAGATATTTTAGCCAAAAGTATTATATATAAATTTAATTTGTTTTCTTTGCATATTATTTAAAGATATATACAAAGATAATGCGTTTTGTGTTCTCAAATATGATTATACTGTTTTTTAATGTTTCGTTAACACTATTCGGGGTATATTCACCAAATTGTAATATTAACGACACTAAATCAAAAAATGATATAATCTTTAAAGAAATTCTAAAAGATTACAATACCGAAGGAAAAACCATTGTCATTGATCCCGGACATGGAGGCAAGGATAAAGGGACTTCTTTTGGTAAGTACAACGAAAAGAATATTACTCTTGAAATTGCATTGAAGTTGAAGAAACAGTTGGAAATAATGCTTCCTGAGCTAAATATCGTTCTTACTCGCGTCAACGATACGTTTATCCCTCTTCACAGACGTGTTGAAATTGCAAATACTCTAGGTGCTGATTTATTTATTTCTATTCATTGCAATTCTTTCAAGGAAGATAAGAAAATTAATGGCATAGAGGTTTTTACCCTAGGTGTGACCGAAGCTAAAGATAATTTGGATGTTGCATTTAGAGAAAATGCTTCAGTACTACTTGAAAATGATCATCAAAACAATTATGATTGGTATGATCCTAATTCGATAGAAGCCCATATATTTTTAGCGACTTTTCAAAATATCCATATGGAGGAAAGTGTTTTGCTTGCAAGCAAATTAGTTGGGTTTTTGCACAGAGGAAGTACAATGAAAAACAGAGGAGTTAAACAGTCAGGATTTGTTATTCTAAAACAAGCAGTAATGCCGAGTATTCTTATTGAAACAGGCTTTTTATCAAATCCTAAGGATCGAAAGAAACTAACAACAGATAAGGGACAAAACGGGATTGCAAACGAAATATCTAAAGCAGTGGTTTCATATTTTAACAGATAGAAGTTTTTCTAGATCCTGTATTTTTATTGGAGTGTTTAATCTCTTTATTATACAAATTTGTCGAAAAGAAGGTAGTTTTTATTGAGAAATATAGTTTTTGCCATATTTTTGCTTCCAAATTTACGTTGTATCAAAAAAGTGTAAATGAAAGATATCTTTTTAGTTTTATTGATTTTGTCTACTAGTGCGATTAATAGCCTGGCTCAAAGAAATTTGACTGTTAGTGGTTATGTTGTTGATTCAGAAAGTGGAGAGACTTTGGTCGGAGCCAATGTCTATGATGTAAATAATTTGCAAAATGGAACTACATCAAACAGTTATGGGTTTTACTCTCTTAGTTTGCCGGAAGGCAATTACAATATAAGATGTTCATATTTGGGTTTTCAAAATCAAGATTTAGAAGTTAATCTTAAAAGTGATACTACTATCAATATTAGGCTGTTGCCGGGAGTTATGTTGAAAGATGTCGTTATTGATGCGAAGAAACAACAAGCTAGGAAAAATGTTGTAGGGACACAAGTCGGAACAGTCAAGCTAGATATTAAACAACTAAAAATGATGCCTGTTTTGATGGGAGAAGTTGATGTATTAAAATCAATTCAACTATTACCGGGGGTTACTTCTGTCAGCGAAGGTAATTCAGGGTTTTATGTTAGGGGAGGGGGTGCTGATCAAAATCTTATTCTTTTGGATGAAGCAATTGTATACAATACAGGGCATATGCTGGGATTCTTTTCCGTTTTTAATGCGGATGCACTTAAAAGTACTACCCTGATAAAAGGAGGAATGCCTGCAAACTATGGACAGCGATTATCGTCTGTTGTAGATATTAAAATGAAAGACGGAAATGATAAAAATTACAAAGTAGATGCCGGAATAGGACTTATATCATCAAAGTTGACTGTTCAGGGGCCAATTATTAAAAACAAAAGTTCATTTATTGTTTCAGGGAGGAGAACGTATATTTTAGATTTGGTTCAACCTTTGTTAGAAGGAAAAAAGTTTGAAGGGACAAATTATTATTTTTATGATTTTAATTCTAAGATAAATTATAAATTTTCCGATAAAGACAGAGTTTATTTAAGTGGCTATTTTGGAAGGGATATTTTTAAATTGAATTTTAAAGCCAGAGCATTTGAAATACTTATGCCCTACGGTAATTCTACTGCAACATTGAGATGGAATCACCTCTTTAGCAACAAGCTCTTTATGAACACATCTGTGATCTACAATGATTATAATTTTAAATTAGGTGCATCCCAAGAAAAATTTAGTTTTGAGAATTATAGTGGAGTTAGGGATTACAATTTTAAAATTGATTTAGATTATTTTTTGAATAATAAAAACAAGTTGAAATTTGGTTCAAATTATACTTACCATAAACTAAGTCCTAATATTTTATCAGCACAAGGAGAAGGATTTAATCTTGAAAATGAAGGAAGTCCTACTTTTTCTCACGAAACCAGCCTGTATTTGCTAGATGAGTTAAAGATATCGGACATTTTGAAAACAAATATTGGGTTGAGATTTTCAGGATATTCGCAGATGGGCAATTATAAATCAAAAATCAATTCCAAAGAATTTGCACCAAATGAATTGGTGAAGACTTACTTTAATCTTGATCCTAGGCTTAATTTTAGAGCGATCACCGGAAAAAATAGTTCGATAAAGGCTAGTATTAGTTTTACTACTCAGTATTTGCATTTAGTCTCAAATTCATCTGGAAGTATCCCTAGTGATATTTGGGTTTCCAGTACAGAATATGTGAAACCTGAACGAGGGATACAATACAGCTTGGGGTTCTTTAAAAACTTTTTTGATGATTCGTACGAGACTTCTATTGAAGCATATTATAAGGAGATGAAAAACCAAATTGAATTTAGGGAAGATTATGTAGGTGGAATTGATGATGATATTGAGAATAAATTTGTCTTTGGTAAAGGACGTGCTTTTGGACTTGAACTATTTTTGAAAAAGTCTTCAGGTAAATTTACCGGATGGATTGGTTATACTATTTCTAAGACAGAAAGGAAATTTGATCTTATAAATGATAATGAATGGTTTGGTACTACTTACGACAAGCCACATGATTTGTCTTTAGTATTAAATTATCAGATATCTACAAGGTGGAATGCAAGTGCTGTCTTTGTTTATGGAAGCGGTAGACGTTATACTCCGGTAAGTGATATTTATATTCTTGATGGGAGGTTTAATTTGGAGTACGGAAGTAGAAATAGTGCAAGTTTACCTGCTTATCATAGGCTTGACCTATCACTGGTGTATAAATCAAAGAAGAGGAAAAATTGGAATTCCAGTTGGACTTTTGGCGTTTACAATGCTTACAACAGGAAAAATCCAACTTTTATTAATTACGATACTGAAATAGACAAAGATGCTGGAAAATCAAAGGTTTCAGCATCGAAGATTACAATATTTCCCATAATCCCTTCTATTAGTTACAATTTTAGTTGGAATAATAAATAATTTGATAATCATGAAAAATTATATATTTATAATATTTATTTTGTTTCTTGGCTTTAGCTTTTATTCTTGTGAGGAAGAATTTGCTCCTTCTGATGTTAAGGCAAAACAAGAATATGTAGTGGAAGGGCACTTGGAAGCTTCAAGGCTAGGTATTCCAACTTTTGTTATTTTGAGCAAAAGTACTTCATACTTTTCGACATTGGATTCTGCATTGGTTGAAAATCTGTATATCGATGATGCGGATGTATTTGTTTTTGATGGTCAGAATAATGTTGAATTATCTTATGTCTGTGCAAAAGATCTCAGTTTTCCCTTATTGTTAAAACTGTATGGTGTATTAGGGAATAAAATTTTTAATTCAAAGTTTTGTGCCTATTTAGATTTGGACAATAAATTGAATATTGCGGAAGAAAGGGAGTATAAGCTGCATATAGAGCACGAAGGAAATATAATAGAAAGTACAACCACTATTCCCAAAAATGTAATGCTGGATTCGTTGTATTTCAAAGAGCCTCCGGGAGATCCCATAGATAGTGCTGCCATGATGTGGGTTCGCTTTAGCGATCCTAAAGATGAAAGCGATTTTTATAGATATTTCGTGATAGAAAATTTTAAAAAAGTTTATAGTTATAATTCTTTGTTTGACGATATGATTGTTGATGGAAAGACTATTGATTTACCATTTCGTAAACCTGTTGATCCGCGCTCCTCTGATTTTAACAGAGATATTGGATTCACTTACTTGAGGGGTGATACTTTACAATTCAAACTTTGTGCTTTGGATAAGGCACATTACGGATTTTGGGAATCATTCCAGTTTAGCAATAATCAAGGACCATTTACCTCTTATATCAGAGCCAAAGACAATATCGAAGGTGGTATCGGTATTTGGGGAGGCTATGCCTGTAAAGTTGTTGATGTTATTGTTCCGATGAAATAAAAAGATAGTATAAAGAATCAATTTGGAAATTGCTGTATTTTATAGACAGACACTATTCAGAAAGATAATTGATTAATATGCTCCTCTTAATATTGGATCAATATCATTAATTGAAATAATTCCGTTTTCTCCAAAATTTAGCATGTTCCTATATGCGAATTTTTCCTTGATTACCTTTATCGTATATTCCAAATCTACGTCATAATCACTTAGTTTTGTTGGAACACCAAGAGACTGAAAGAATTTTTCCGTTAAGTATATTGCTTTTATTGCCTTTTCTTTGTCATTCCCTTCTGTTATTTGCCATACTATTTCGGCGTATTGAACCAGTTTGCTTAGCTTTTCCTCAATTTTAATTCGGTATAAAACAGGTAAGATAATCGCTAAAGATCTTGCATGGTCAATGTTGTAAAGGGCAGTAAGTTCATGTCCAATCATATGAATAGACCAATCTGTCGGTACTCCCGCACCTATGACGCCATTTAGAGCCATCGTCGCACTAAACATTATGTTTGCTCCTACTTCTTTATTTTCGACATTGTTATAGAATTGAGGTCCTTCTTCAATTAATGTGATAAGAATACTCTCAGCAAATCTATCTTGTAATTTTGCATTGATAGGATAGGTTATATATTGTTCGGTGGTGTGAACAAAAGCATCTATTATCCCATTTGCGATTTGTCTTTTAGGCAATGAGCTCAATACTGAAACATCAAGAATAGAGAATTTGGGAAATAGTTTTTCTGAGATTAATGCAAGTTTGTCTCCCTTGCTTTTGTTACTGATTACTGCCCCTTTATTCATTTCAGACCCTGTGGCAGGTAACGTTAAAATAGTGCCTAGTGGAATTGACTCATTAAAATCAAGTTTATCTGATACCAATTTCCATGGATCTTCATCAAAAGGGATTGCTGCTGATATGAATTTTGCACCATCGACTACAGAACCACCTCCAACTGCAAAAATAAACTCAATTTTATACTCTCTGCCCAGTTTTACAGCTTCCATTAAATTTTCATATTTTGGGTTTGGTTCTATACCTCCGAACTCTACATAATCATATCCTTTTAGTAAATCTATTACTTTTTGGTATATTCCATTGTGTTTAATACTACCTTGTCCATAAACAAAAAGTATTTTTGATTCTCGTGGCAAATATTGAGTAATATCTTTAATTCTGTCTTCTCCGAAGATTAGTTTTGTAGGATTGTACAATTCATAATTATTTATCATAGTTTTTTGACAAAATTAATAATAATCTAAACAATCTACTAGAAACTGACACCAAAATTTGAAATTGATTTTGGAGAATAAAAAATTGGAGGTTTTGATGTCAATTAGGTAAAAGCTTTGCTGCTATAAATCCTGTCGTCCAAGCAGCTTGAAAATTGTATCCACCGGTGATACCATCTATATCCAATACTTCTCCTGCAAAATATAGATTTGGAAATACCTTGCTCTGCATTGTGTTAAAGTTAACAGACTCTAGGCTTACACCACCGCAGGTTACAAATTCTTCTCTGAAAGTGGTCTTTCCCTTGACAGCATATTCATCATTTGTTAAAAATGTTGTGAGTTTATTTGTACCTTTTTTCCCCAATTCTCCCCATTTTTTTTCTGTTGATATACCTTTTTTATTTAAAAGGAATAACCATAACCTTATGGGCAAATCAAATGGTCTTAAATTTGAAATTTGTTTTTTTGGATTCTTTAAGGCAATCCTGTACAATTCATTGGAGACTTCTGTTTGGTTTTTTATTCCAATCCAGTTTACATTTATTTTAAATTCATAATTTTTTTCATTCATTATTCTTGCTCCGTATGAAGACAGTTTTAATACTGCCGGACCACTCATTCCCCAATGTGTAATAAGCAAAGGCCCATCACCTTTCAACTTTGATCCCTGAAAGGATATAATCGCATTCTCAACTACTATTCCCATTAGATTCCGAATATCTTCCTGAGGCATATTAAATGTAAATAGAGAAGGTACAGGCTGTTCGATTTTATGTCCTATCTCTTCAAGCCAAGTCAATCCTTTTCTTTTGGGTGAACCTCCTGTTGTAACTATTACTTTGTCAAATAGACGAATATCATTTTCTTCGTTGAGTTTTAATCCGATTTTATCACCCTTTTTTAAAATGGAATTGACCTTGCTATTAAGGAGTAGCTTGACTCCCAAACGATGCATTTCACTAGTGAAGCAAGCGATTATAGAACCGGAATCTTGGGATTTAGGAAAAACACAATTGTCAGCCTGAATAACCAATGGCACATCTCTTTTCTCAAACCATTGCATCGTATCTTTATTGCTAAATATTTTGAATGCTTTTTTTAATTGCTTCTCACCCCTAGGGTAAGCCTTAGCTAAGTCAGAAATAGAACATCCATTGGTGACATTACATCTACCACCTCCGGATATTTTTAATTTTGATAAAACTTTATTTGATTTTTCGAAAATAGTAACTTCATAACCGGAAAAATTATGCTTAACATTAAGTGCTGAAAAAAAACCGGCAGCGCCACCACCTATTATTGCTATATTCATATAGTAAAGATAAAACAATAATCAATACCGTTTATTTATTTTTTACTTATTATTATTTTTTTTGTAAAACTCTTTCCTTTTTGAGTACTTATTCTCAAATAATAAAAACCATTAGATATATTTGAAGGAACTTGAAACGTTATACGATTATTTCCCCTTTTTAATTGATCTAAATTTGTTTTTCTTAATACTTTTCCATCATAATTGTAAAGTGTTAAAAAAGAATTTTGTGCATTTTCGGACAATTCTAGTTCAATTGTTGCCCGGTCTTGTACAATAGTTGGGAAAACGTTAAACCCTAGAACCGGTTGCTTCTTTTGGATTTTTGTGCTGCTTGTACTATTTAAGGATACCTCTTTATCTATATTTGAATTTATAATCTTATATGTGTCTCCTTCTTTTTTCCATATTACAGAGACAATTTCCAAATTTTTGGGATCGTACTTACTTATATCAAAATCTACTTTTCCTCCAAAAGTGATTCCGCTAGCAATAGAACCGGATGTAATTAAATTACCAAAGGAATGATTTGTAAGTTCCTCTCTTAATATTTTTTTATGCTTAGCGTTGTTGCCTTGAGCAGCTTGATACCCTATGACTTCTTTTTCTATCAAATAAATACTTAGATAATACTCTCCTGAAGTGGAAGTGAAAAATTTAGTTTCATAATTTACATGCATGGTACTGCCATTATATGTTGCTTCAATACCTGTCTGTACACTAGGCGATAGTTTAGAAAAGTCATTTACTTTAGTGCTAAAAGAAGACCTTTTTGACCCGGTACTATTTGATCCTACAAATTGATCTTCACCATTAAAAAGAAACCTTGGTTGACCTACCGTATTAAAATTATTCACTAAATCTACGGCAGTTGTGTTTTTATAATTGCCACTTGGATGTGCTGCAAATATTGTTGACTTACTTTCATTGTCTTCTATCAAATCATGAAAAAAAGTCCATCCCCACGAACCGCAATTAGGACACCACGTTGCTGTTATTTTTATAATTACCGGATTTTGAGTCTCAGGGATATCTATATTTTGAGCTTTTATAAATGTTAAACTTAAAAGCATAAATATTAGGATAATAAATGTTTTTTTCATTTTAAATATATTTGATTTGTTAATAGTAATACTTAAACGTTTATTTGTCGAAAAAATGTATTAATCCTTACAAAACTTTAAAACAATCTATTTAGTGTCTGTCTATAAAGTGCTTAACCATTTAAAAACAAAGATTTTTGATGAGATTTTTGTCTTTCTGAGAATTAGTGATGCCTTAGCATCAGTAATTTGAATAAAGTGAAAATATTGCAAAAAGATTATTTTTAAATTTTAATGACTTTATGAACAGACACTATTTATACTTTAATACCCAAGACCCCTTGTCTATTGAATTTCTTAGCTCCTTTAAAAAAGTATATAAGGGTTTCTTGTCGCAATCAAATACTACACCTGTCCTGTAAAACTTACCGTACTTCTCTACATATGGAGTGAATTTATCTTTGAGAAGACGCAGTTTCATTCTGCTTGAATTTGATTTCCTTTTAAATGACCCCACAATTATGATACACGATTTTGTGTAATTTGATTTTAACTCAGGGCCCAAATTAATTAACTCTTCCAAGCTAATCTTCTCCAAGTTTTTTATTTCTTCTTCGGACGATTTAGTTGAATTTTGTGAATTATCAGGCATTTCTTTTAGAGTTTGTGCTTTTTGTGTGTCATTTGATTCGCTTAAATGTTTTATATGCACTTTTTCATTAAGAGTCGTATCTGTAATGATGTTATTTTGTTTTTTCTGGTTTATGTCATTGTTTTTATTTGCCGGCAAGATATTTGATAAACAATACATCAAGCATACAAAACCTAAACTCAATAAGGTAAGGACAATTAGAGGGAAAAACCAACCCTGCTTCTTGGTATGGCTTTTGGTTTTTTGCGTGATTTTCTCGTTAGGAATTGCTATTTGTACAGATTTTTCATCTTTATCATCAGTTTTTCTATCTATCAATAATAATGGAAAATCAGGGTATGATTCTCTTATTAAGTCATTAAATATCGGAGAAAATTCAAACTGTATTTTATCATCAACCCTTTTGAAAATACCTAAGTTCTTTATCTGTGCGGAATTAAAGTTTGCAAGATTATTCAATATTTCAACAGAGTATTTATTTAACTCATCCTTGACTCTATTCTTGCTTTTATTGTGTTTAATAGCTACGAATTGATAAAATCTATCATTAATAGCTTCGTTAGAAATGCTATCATCAAAATCTATTGTGAATTTTGGACCGTAAATCTTAGTTTTAGTAGGACTTCTGTGTGCAGTTTTTTTTGATAGCGCTAAGACTCCCAAGCCAGGAAGACTCAACTGCTTCTCACTAAAAATAAATGATATTATATCGTTGGTTATATCCATCCGAAAAATTAATTACTAAAAAAGTTGAAACCATTCAATAGCTCCAATCTACGTAGAATGCAAATACCATTCCAAAAAAAAATAAAATATTCTGTTCATGACTAAACAGTCAATATATCTTTCTCCTTTTTGGCTAGCAAATCTTCTACTTTCTTGTAGTAATCTCTAGTAATGTCATCAACCTCTTTCTCTCTTCTCTTGCCGGAGTCTTCCGGATATCCTTCTTTTACTTCTTTTTTAATCGCTTCAAGCATTTTGTGCCTTGTTGACCTAATACTGACCTTAGTATCTTCACCATATTGTTTTGCTACTTTTACTAATTGTTTTCTTCTGTCTTCTGTTAAAGGTGGCACTGTCAATCGAATAAATTCACCATCGTTCATTGGAGTAATTCCAATGTTCGATGCAAATATGGCATGCTCTATTTGCTTGAGTTGTGACTTATCCCAAGGTTGAATAGCGATGGTTCGACTATCAACTAAGGATATATTTGCTAAATGCTGAATTGAAGTCTTAGCTCCGTATGCATCAACATACACTTCAGAAAGCATTTCAGGGGAAGCTTTACCTGCTCTAATATGTGAAAGCTCGTTGTTCAAGTGCTCAATGGATTCTTCCATGTGCATTTTTCCTTCTTCTAAATAATCTGATAAGTATTTTTCCATAAATGTGTTTTTTTTAGGAGTTTTAAACCATCAAAAATAATAAAAAAAATTAAACTAATCGTTTCTTCCCGTATATTTTAACAAGAAATACAAAAACATAACCAATGCATTAAGAGCAGATACAACGTAAGTCATTGCAGCCCATTTTAATGCGTCTTTCGCGCCAGCGTACTCTTCCCCTACTAAAGTATGAGTTGTATCCAGCCAAGCCAAAGCTCTTTTACTAGCGTCAAATTCAACAGGTAAAGTTACCAAACTGAATAGTGCTGTTATACCGAATGCAATTACGGGCAATAACATAATTTGGGGAAAAGAATTAAACATTATAAATGCCGCTAAAAGCAGGTATTGTTGAGCCATTGATGCTATTTTTACGGCAGGTACAAGGTTTGATCTTAGTTTTAAAAAAGGATATTGCTTAGCGTGCTGTACAGCGTGCCCGCATTCATGTGCTGCGACAGCTGCTGAGGCAATATTTCTTCCTTGGTATACATCAGGGCTAAGGTTAACTATTTTTGTGACCGGATTGTAATGGTCTGTCAACATACCTTGTCCCATTTGAATTTTTACATCATTGATTCCAAAATATTCTAGCATTTTACTTGCAATTTCAGCGCCACTTAGGTTATTTCTCAACTGAATCCTGCTGTATTTATTGAATTTTGATTTTAATCTGCCACTCACGATCATGCCTAACACACTAAATGCGATGACTATAAAATAATATGAACCGTATCCTCCCATTTTAATTTTTTAATTAATTATTTCAAAATTTAAATACTTCTTCAATACCTTTGGCATTTTTATGCCTTCCGGTGTTTGATTGTTTTCTAATATAGCAGCTACAATTCTAGCAAGAGCCAATGCACTGCCATTAAGAGTATGAGCCAAATGAGTCTTGCCTTTATCGTCTTTATATCTTAGTTTTAATCTATTTGTTTGAAATGCTTCAAAATTAGACACAGAACTTACTTCTAACCATTTTTTTTGTCCTGCAGAAAACACTTCAAAATCGTAGGTTAACGCAGAGGTAAAACCCAAGTCTCCACCACATAAACGCAAAATTCTATAAGGTAGTTCCAGCTTAATCAACAATTCTTCTACATGCTTCACCATCTGGTCTAGAAGTTTGTACGAATCATCAGGATGTGAAATTTGGACTATTTCTACTTTGTCAAATTGATGTACTCTATTAAGTCCTTTTACATCAGATCCATAAGAGCCGGCTTCTCTTCTGAAACAAGGAGTATAAGCCGTTACCTTCAAAGGAAAGTCACTTTCCTTTAATACAATATTCCTAAAAATATTTGTAATTGGCACTTCTCCGGTCGGTATTAAGTATAAATTATCCTTTTCCATATGATACATTTGCCCCTCTTTGTCCGGTAATTGCCCTGTAGCCAAAGCTGATGCTTCGTTTACCATTAATGGAGGGCGAATTTCTTCGTAACCTGCTTTTTCAGCTTCGTCCAAAAAGAAATTAATCAATGCCCGCTTTAATTTTGAACCCTTGTTCCTGAATAGAGGAAAACCTGATCCTGTGATGAACGCTCCAAGTTCAAAATCTATGATATTGTACTTTTTTGCCAATTCCCAATGGGGAAGGGCACTACTCCCTAAGTTCGGAAATGGTTTTTCCCAGTTTTGTATCACTTCATTATCATCTTCGCTTTTGCCGTGGGGCACAGAATCGTGCGGCGCATTAGGTAGTGATAGTAAAATATTATCTATTTTTGTTTTTAAATTTTTATCATTTTCATCATAAGATTTAATTCTTTCTTTTATTTCTCCCACTTCATTTTTTAAGCTCGAAGCTTCATCTTGCTTACCTTCTTTATAAAGCTGTCCTATTTGACCTGAATATTCTCTTATTTTTGATTTTAAATCATCATTTATTTGCTGATTGCTTTTTCTCTTATTGTCATGAGAAATTAAATCGTGAAGTATGTTTTTAATATCATCTTCTTTATACCCTCTTTTTGTTAAAGCTTTTGCTATTAAGTCCAATTCTGCGATAATTTTTTTTAAAGTTAACATTTTTATTTATTTATTTTTTATAATACTCATCATCAATAATAAATAGACTGGATAAGAAAAAATAAAGCTAGGATTATAGAACCGTTTTGTGATGAATGTCCCTGGCGTTAAATGTAATATGTCTAATAGCTTTTAAAGCAAACTCACTTTTTAGTTTGTTTATCCAATCTTCAAATATCAATTAAGGAGTCTTTACTGCGATATTAAATATGATATTTTTTTAAAATATTTGCAAAGATAGCATTTAATTAATAAAAAAAGTTTATTTTTGCGGTCAGTTTATGTCTAAGTATTGCAATATTTAAAATTCATTTCGTTTAAAATTGTAATTTGTATTCCTGATTTTTTAAATTAATACATTACTTTTTTCGTAAAGAAATGGTTATTATTGATTTTATCTGAAAATGAATTTCCTGTTTATTAATACTCACATGGATTTCTTTAAAGTTGTTTGAAGCCGTTCAAATAATTTTTTAATAAAAACTTAATTTAAAAATTATAAATTTTCAAAAGTATGTATGATATTTTGCAGTTGAATGAGATGTTAGTTCCTGAGTTAAAGGAATTAGCCAAAAGTCTTGGGTTAAAAGGAATAAACCGCTTGCACAAACAAGATCTAATCTATAAAATTCTTGATGAGCAAGCTGTAATGGGTGGTAGTGGTAGTTTGGAGGAAAAAGTGAAGCGTAAAGAACCAGCAGATAATAAAGTTAAAAAAACGGAAAAGAGACAGCCGAAAAGACCTGCTCGTAGAAAAAAAACAAAAGATTCGGAGACTAAAGATGCATTGAGTTCTAAAAATGAAAAGGTGGTGAAAAAGGAGGAAACCGATAAGGAATCAGGAAATGATAGTAATAGCAACAAGCAAAGAAGAAGAAGAAAGGTAACTGCAGCTAAAGTAGAAAAGATAACAAAAAGAAATTCGGAAAAGCCAAAAGATGATGCTGAAATTGTAGAAAACAAGAAAAATATTGAAACCATTGATGAGAAAAAGAGTAGTAGAGGGCAAAAGATAAGACCGACAACAAAGGAAAATGATATTTTGAAAGTCGAACAAGAGACTCTAAGCGAAAATAAAAAACAACCTGAAGAACTAAGAAATAACGGGAATGGAAATAGTAGAGATGTAGAAAATAGGAATTCAAGAGAAACTAGGAATAACCAAAATAATAATCGAAATAATAAGCAGGAATCAAAGAAGATTGATCAGTTCAAAGCCCAACTGGACGGTATTGTCGAGGGAGAAGGTGTTGTAGAGTTAATGTCTGATGGATATGGATTCTTGAGAAGTGCAGATTTCAATTATCTTTCTTCTCCTGACGATATATATGTTTCACCTTCTCAAATCAAATTATTCGGTTTGAAAACTGGAGATACCGTTAAAGGAGCTATTCGCCCACCAAAAGAGGGAGAAAAATATTTTGCATTATTAAGAGTGACTATGATTAATGGAGTAGAGCCCGGTATCGTAAGAGAAAGGGTACCGTTTGATTATTTAACTCCATTATTTCCTACTGAGAAATTTAATTTAACTAGACATCCGGAAGGTAAAGATATAGGTAATCGTATGATTGATTTGTTTACACCGATAGGTAAAGGACAAAGAGGGCTAATTGTAGCACAACCCAAAACCGGTAAAACCTTTTTATTAAAAGATTTGGCAAATGCGATATCAAAAAACCATCCTGAAATATATATGATGGTATTATTGGTGGATGAGAGACCTGAAGAGGTTACCGACATGAAGAGAAGTGTAGATGCTGAAGTCGTAGCTTCAAACTTTGATGAACCGGCTTCCAATCACGTACGAGTAGCAAATATGGTTTTGGAAAAAGCAAAAAGATTGGTTGAATCAGGGCATGATGTCGTGATTTTATTGGACTCTATTACAAGATTAGCTAGAGCTTATAACACAGTCGCCCCATCTAGTGGTAAGGTGTTGTCAGGAGGAGTGGAAGCAAATGCACTTCATAAACCTAAAAAGTTTTTTGGTGCAGCGAGGAAAATTGAGGATGGTGGTTCATTGACTATTTTGGCAACTGCATTGATAGATACCGGCTCTAAAATGGATGAAGTGATTTTTGAGGAATTTAAAGGTACCGGAAATATGGAATTGCAATTGGATAGAAATCTTGCCAATAAGAGAATGTATCCTGCTATTGACCTTACAAAATCTAGTACGCGAAGAGAAGAATTATTGCAAGATAAAGAGACCTTAACTAGAATGTTCATTTTAAGAAAACATCTTGCAGATATGAAACCGGATGAAGCCATGGATTTTATAAGAAATCAAATGATTAGATCTAGAAATAACGAAGAGTTTTTAGTGTCAATGAATGGATAATTTAAATTTTTGTAGAAAATAAACATATTTAATCAAAATCTTTTGATGTTTTTTTGAAATATTACAAATAAAAATTATCTTTGCACCTCTTTTGAAATAAAATGATTAACTTTCTCTGTTTAGAGAATTAAAATATAGTGAAATGAAGCGTACTTATCAACCATCAAATAGAAAAAGAAAGAATAAACACGGATTTAGGTCAAGATCTGAGACTAAAAACGGTAGAAAAGTGTTAGCAAGAAGAAGAGCTAGGGGAAGAAAAAAACTTTCTGTTTCTAGTGAATACAGTCGTAAATAATACTTATTGCATATTTGCAATGTAAATAATATTTAATTGGAGAAGGTCTAAACAGACCTTCTTTTTTGTTTTTTCATATGAATAAATGCTGAGATATACACTAAAAAAAAAGGAGGTTTTATCTAAAAAAAAGGAGATAAAAGAACTGTTTTCAAATGGTAAGTCTGTATTTATGTACCCCCTAAAAATGGTGTATATGGTGAGAGAGAGGGACGGATTAAAGACCAACAAAGTCCTGTTCTCAGTAACTGTACCAAAAAGAAATATTAAAAAAGCTGTAAACAGGAATCTCGTTAAGAGACGGATTCGTGAAGCCTATCGTTTGAATAAACATATACTCCAGTCTTATGTTCCTGAAGATAAACAATTGATAATGATGTTTGTATTTGTAGGAAAGCAACCGGAAAAATATGATTTTATTCTAAAGGCTATGTTGAATATCTTTAGTAAGTTCAAATAGTTCTTTTTTTCATCTTATTCATGAAGCTATATATTGATATTTTTTATATCTTTGCGTGTTTTTATGAAAATAACGCTGAATTGGCGTTGGGACAGACAAAAGATGATTCAAATAATTTAATATGTCTTTATATAGTAAATTAGATCAAACAAAAATTCCGGAGCATGTCGCTGTCATAATGGATGGCAATGGAAGATGGGCAAAATCTAAAGGTATGCCTCGTGTCTATGGTCATAGAGAAGGAGTGAAAAGGGTAAGGGAGATAACAGAAGTCTGTGCCAAAATTGGAGTAAAATATCTTACACTTTATGCTTTTTCTACTGAAAACTGGAGTAGACCGGCTTATGAGGTAAATGCATTAATGTCTCTTCTGGTGAGTACTATTGATAAAGAGTTGAAAACTTTAATGAAAAACAATGTTAGGTTGGAGACAATTGGAGATATTGAAAAATTACCCGAAAAAAGTTATAAGTCTTTGCTCAAAGGAAAGGATTTGACTAAGAATAATGACAGAATGGCATTGGTGTTAGCTTTAAACTATAGTGGAAGATGGGATATCCTGAATGCGTTAAAAAAAATTAAGAATAATGCAGATATTGAAATAATTGATTCAGAGATTTTTTCGAATAGTCTTAGTACTGCCAGCTATCCTGATCCGGATTTGTTGATTAGGACAAGTGGCGAGATAAGATTAAGTAACTATTTACTCTGGGAGTTGGCTTATTCAGAGCTATATTTTACGGATGTTAAATGGCCTGATTTTAAAGAAGAAAACTTCTATGAAGCATTGTTAGATTTTCAAAATAGAGATAGAAGGTTCGGAAATGTGAAGGAATAATTACTAAATGATATTAAATTTTTGTTTTTATTGACAACACTTTAAAGCTTTTTTACGTTTTCTAAATTCGAATAGGTAAAAATTTATATATAAAAAATAAATGAATGAATAAGATAGTATATATTGTGATTTTTATATTGGGATTTGCTTTTTTTGCTAATGCTCAAACTGAATTGCCAAATATAAATAAAGACTCTGTGTCCATTATCGATTACTCAACTCCCAAGGAGTATGAAATTGGAGGTGTAAAAGTAATAGGAGTAAAAGACAGAGATCCTAACGCAATAGCGGGTTACGCAGGTTTGGTGATAGGAAAAAAAATACAGATTCCCGGACAGGATATTTCAAGGGCTATGCGTGCTTTATGGAAGATTAAGCTTTTTACCGATATTGAGATTTACATAGAAAAAGTCATTGGCGACATAGTGTTTTTAGAAATAGATTTAAAAGAGAGACCCACACTTTCAAGGTATTCATTCAAAGGAGTAAAAAAATCAAAACACGACGACCTCAATGATGTGTTGAAGGGAATAATCAATAAAGGAGGAATCGTAACCGAAGATATAAAAAGATTAGCCATTCTCAAAGTGAAAGATTATTATAGAGAGAAAGGTTATCTTGATGCTGATATCAAAATCAAAGTCCTACCTGATAATAAAAAGAAAAATACGGTAAAGCTCCTTTTAACTATTGATAAGAAGAAAAGAGTAAAAGTTAGTAATATCTATTTTGTTGGAAATAAAGAGGTGTCTTCCAAAAAGCTAAGGAAGAAAATGAAGAATACCAAAAGAAAAGGAACACTTTTTAAAAAATCTAAGTATGTAGCTAAAGATTTTGAAGAGGACAAACAAAGTATAATTGATTATTATAATAAAATAGGATATAGAGATGCAAGAGTAGTTTCAGACACTACTGCAAGAGATAAGGATGGTAATTTAGTTGTCCAAATACGTATAAAGGAAGGAGAAAAGTATCGCTTTAACAAGATTGACTGGAAAGGAAATTCTATCTATACAGATGAGATTTTATCTCGTGTCTTGGGTATTAAAACAGGGGATATATACAATAGGGAGCTTCTCGAGAAAAGATTAAAATTTAGTATGGACGGACGTGATGTGAGCTCATTGTACATGGATAAAGGTTACCTTTTCTTCAGGGTTGATCCTGTAGAGGTGGCTGTAGATAACGGACTTATTGATTTGGAAATGAGGATTTATGAAGGACCTCAGGCGACTATAGATAGGGTTATTGTTAAGGGAAATGATCGTACGCATGAAAAAGTAATTAGAAGAGAGTTGAGAACAAAACCGGGTGAGAAATTCAGCAGATCTGATATAATGAGATCTCAACGAGAAATTATAAATTTGGGATATTTCAATCCTGAAAATTTGGCCATTAATACTCCTGTGAATCCACAAAGAGGTACTGTTGATATTGAGTACGCTGTCGAAGAAAAACCATCGGATCAATTAGAAATGTCCGCCGGATATTCGGGGTATGGGGGGCTACTCGGAACACTAGGAGTAGTATTTAATAATTTTTCAATCGATAATATACGTAACCGAAGAGCTTGGAATCCTTTACCTCAGGGTGATGGACAAAAGCTTTCTTTAAGAGTGCAATCAAATAACTATTACAAGTCTATCAACTTTTCGTTGACAGAACCATGGTTTGGAGGAAAGAAACGAAATTCCATGACTATTGGTAGTGTTTATTCTAAAATAGGTAACCCCGGCACAGGTTCTTTTACTATAGCTAGGGCATTTGCAGGTCTGGGAATTCCGATGCAGTGGCCGGATGATTATTTCTTGTTTAATGCTACTATAAATTTGGAGAAAATGAATCTGGATAAATACCGTTCGTATGGTAGTAGTAGCTTTTCCGTAGAGTCAGGTACATTTAATAACTTATCATTGAATTTGACACTTATGAGAAGTTCCATTAGTGAACCTATTTTTCCTAGGTCAGGCTCCAAAGTAATGCTTTCATTAAAAATAACACCTCCATACAGTTTGTTTAGGGATGTGAATTATACTTTGAATGATAGTGAAAAAGAAGATGTATTAGCCAATCTGCAAAGAGATTGGGGAGATGCTACAGTATTGACATTACCACAAAAACAAGCTGCTATTCAGCAGGAAATTGATAAAAGAAAATTCAAATGGTTGGAATATCATAAATGGAAATTTCAGGCAGACTGGTATTATAATATAGTGGGTAACCTTGTATTTGCCACATCTATAAAAATGGGAATTCTAGGGTATTTTAATAAAGATCTAGGAGCAGTTCCTTTTGAGAGGAATGAAATTGGTGGAGATGGTATATCAAATTATAATTCTACTATATTGGGAAAAGATATCTACTCTTTAAGAGGATACGAGGCGACTGATTTCAATGAATATAATAATGGGGGAGGAACAATTTTCAGTAAATATACAGTAGAATTGAGATATCTTATTAGTCCTAGTCCATCTGCTACAATTTATGCTTTAAGCTTTCTGCAGGCAGGAAATTCATGGGGTAAATTCAGAGACTATAATCCATTTGATGTTAAAAGGTCTGCAGGAATCGGTCTTAGAGCTTTTTTGCCGATGTTTGGCTTGCTTGGATTTGATTATGGCTTTGGTATTGATAAGAATTTGAATCCTGATGCAAAATGGAGTGATTATGGTAAGTTTAGTGTCATTTTAGGATTTGAACCTGAATAAAAAGCGATTGAATAATTTATAAAGATTCAAGTTAAATTTAGTTTCTAGATTCTTTAATTGGAAAATTGAAAAAAATGCCCTAATTTTAGGGCGTTTTTATTTTATAATCGATAAATAGTATAATAATGAATAAAGTATATATAGTTTCAGCAGTACGAACACCATTAGGTAGTTTTGGTGGAGTACTATCAGGTTTTACAGCAACTCAATTAGGGTCAATTGCAATAAAAGGGGCTCTGAATAAAGCTGGTGTTGATGGAAAAGATATAGATGAAGTGTTTTTTGGTAATGTAGTCCAAGCCAATAACGGTCAGGCTCCGGCTAGACAGGCGGCAATCGGTGCCGGCGTGACAGAAATGGCTCCGGCTACTACAGTTAACAAAGTTTGTGCTTCAGGTATGAAGTCAATAGCTTTTGGTGCTCAATCAATCCAACTTGGTCATACTGATTTAGTCGTGGTAGGTGGTATGGAAAGCATGAGCAATATCCCATTTTATGTACCAAAAGCAAGATATGGTTACAAGTATGGAAATGGTACACTCGTTGATGGATTGGTGCAAGATGGGTTGCAAGATGCTTATTCAAGACAACCAATGGGAGTTTTTGCAGACGAAACTGCAAAGGAGTATGAGATTTCAAGAGAAGAGCAAGATGCTTTTTCAATTGAATCATACAAGAGAGCTGCAAAGGCTACTGAAGATGGATTTTTCAAAGATGAGATCATAGATATAGAGATTAAAGATAGGAAAGGAAATGTGACTATCGTTAGTGAAGATGAAGAATTTAAAAGGGTTAGATTTGATAAAATACCAAATCTAAGACCTGTTTTTACTAAAGAAGGAACAGTGACGGCGGCAAATGCATCAACTATAAATGATGGTGCCGCAGCTTTGGTACTAGCAAGTGAGAAAGCAATTGAAAAGTACGGTTTGACTCCTTTGGCAGAGATAGTATCTTATGGTGATGCGGCTCACGATCCTGACAGATTTACTACTTCACCGATTAAAGCAGCTGAAGTGGTTTTGGATAGAGTAGGGATGGAGCACAATCAAATAGACCTTTGGGAAGTTAATGAAGCTTTTGCTGTAGTGACTATTGCATTTAATAAATTGATGAAGGTTGATAATGCAAAAGTGAATGTGAATGGAGGTGCTGTAGCTTTAGGTCACCCTTTGGGAGCTTCAGGAGCAAGAATAGTCGTAACCCTTTTGCACGCTCTTAGAAATAAAGGAGGAGAATATGGATTGGCGACTCTTTGTAATGGAGGCGGAGGAGCAGGAGCAATTATTGTTAAAAAAGTTTGATTGAAAACTGTAATTTGATTTTTTTTAATTTAAGATTATTTTTATAGAATTATTTAAAATGGATAAAAAACTGCAACTATTAGCTAAACGGGAGAAGGCATTATTGGGAGGAGGTGAAGAAAGGTTGGCAAAACAACATAAAAAATTAAAATTAACTGCTAGAGAGCGAATTGATTTGCTTTTAGATAAAGGGTCATTTGAGGAGATAGGAATGTTTGTCGAACATAGAGCGACTAACTTTGGAATGGAGAAAAGCAAGTTTCTAGGTGATGGAGTTGTGACAGGATATGGAACGATAGAAGGTAGGTTGGTTTATGTGTTTTCTCAGGATTTTACTGTTTTTGGCGGTTCTTTATCTGAGACGCATGCGGAAAAAATAGTTAAGATAATGGATCTTGCAATTAAAAATGGAGCTCCTATTATAGGATTAAATGATTCAGGGGGTGCTCGTATTCAAGAGGGGGTTGTTTCTTTGGGTGGCTATGCGGATATTTTTTATCGCAATACCCTAGCTTCAGGTGTGATTCCACAGATTTCGTTGGTCATGGGGCCTTGTGCAGGGGGTGCGGTATATTCTCCTGCTATTACAGATTTTATTATAATGACTGAAAATTCATCCTATATGTTTGTTACCGGACCTAATGTGGTGAAAACCGTAACAAATGAGGATGTTACTTCAGAGGAACTGGGAGGTGCATCTGCGCATTCTACAAAATCAGGAGTTACACATTTGACAGCTGTCAATGATGTGGAGACTATTGAAAAAACAAAAAGACTATTAAGCTATATTCCACAAAATTGGCAGTCGGTTACTCCAAGAAAAAAATATAATTTAGGGGAAGAATACAGGGATGAATTGTGCGATATAGTCCCGGAAAGTTCAAATATGCCTTATGATATTCGCAATGTGATAAAGGGAATAGCTGATGAAGGTAGTTTTTTTGAGATTCATGAAGATTATGCAGATAATATTGTTATTGGTTTTGCTAGGTTGGCAGGGAGAAGTATCGGGCTTGTATGTAATCAGCCTCAAAGCCTGGCTGGAGTCTTAGATGTTGAAAGTTCAAAAAAAGCTGCTAGATTTGTCAGGTTTTGCGATAGCTTCAATATCCCTTTGCTTGTATTGGAAGATGTACCTGGATTTTTACCGGGTACACATCAGGAATGGAATGCAATTATAAGCAATGGTGCGAAATTACTTTATGCTTTTAGTGAAGCTACTGTTCCAAGGATTACAGTTATTACCCGAAAGGCTTATGGAGGAGCTTATGATGTGATGAATTCTAAACATATAGGTGCAGACATGAATTTTGCCTGGCCGAGTGCTGAGATTGCAGTAATGGGGGCAAAAGGAGCTTCGGAGATTATATTTAAAAAAGAGATTAGAGAGGCCGATAATCCTGATGAGATGTTGAAACAAAAAGAAGGGGAATATGCGGAATTGTTTGCAAACCCATACATAGCAGCATCTCGGGGTTTTATAGATGAAGTGATTTTGCCTAGAGAAACAAGAAGGAAATTAATCAAGGCATTTGCTATGCTTGAAAATAAAAAGGAAAGATTACCCGACAAAAAGCACGGTAACATACCACTTTAGTATAATGTAATTTCTATTAGCTGTTTTTTTATTAATGCTATTTAGTGTCTGTCCATAAAGTGCTCGATTTTAAATTTTAATGGCTTTGTGGACATAAACTATTTATACGACACTTGTTTGTTTTTTGTATTGTAGATTAGAATGTTGCGCTTGTTGTCTTTCGTGACATATGTAACTTGCAATTCATTTCTTGAAATCCACTCTAATCTACCTTTAAGTGCTTTTTTGCCCCATAAGATACTACCTGCCTTAGTGTCATAAACCATGATCTTTAGGGTATAAGGATCACTATCTATTTTTTTTGTAATAGCAACATATTTTTTGGATTTATTGTAAAGTAGTTTAAAATTATTTCCAAAATTATTTGCTGCTACTTGTTCAACGGTAGCTGATTTCCCTTCAGCTTTCTTTGCAGATTTGCTGGTAGAACAAGAACTGAAAACAAAGAATACTGCAAGATAAAGGAATATATTTTTCATGACAATTTATTTTTAATGCAAAAATAATATAAAACAACAATACAACTATATAAAAAGTTATTTTATTGTAAAAATATGAAAACAGCCCGTAAATATACAGGCTGTTTTCTGTTTTTATTATGAAAAAGATCTTACTTTATTATTGTAACATCACCAACCATCTTCAAGTCTTTTCTCGCTTTAAGTTGGAAAATCGCATAATATACAAAGACTCCAGGATTTAATTTTTTACCGTTATATGTACCGTCCCATCCATAAGATTTGTCGTTTGAAGGGAAGTCTTTTTGGCTGAAAACTAAATTGCCCCATCTGTCAAATATCTTTAATTCCTTGATGCTCTCAACTGTATTGTCAGATGTGATATAGAATACATCATTTAGTCCATCATCATCAGGAGAGAATATGTTTGGTATGTCAATATCAACATTCTCTATATAAATAATATCAATACATGTAGTCGCTTCACAACCTTTATCATTTATAATGTCCAAACAAAGCGTTTTGTCTTCTGCTATTTCAATGGTTATAGAATTGCAATCAGAACCGCTACAAATAGTATCTCCACCGTTATATCTCCAAACGATACTTGTGAGATTGAATTCATCAACATTTTTAATAGTATATGTCCCCGAGCTATTTTCACTAATGGTAGCCGGACCAAATATACTTGGTTCCATTGCATTTGGATTGGTGAGAGTAATTGTCTCTGTTGACTCACAGCCATATCCGTCTTTCACAGTCAAGGAGTAAGTCCCTGCTGCTAAATTATTGAAATTTGGATTATCGGAGAACTCTCCATCAAGATAATAACTATACTTCTCATCTGCGGTTACTATAATGCCTCCATTTTCTTCATTGTAACACAAAGGATCTATAGATGAAGTTTTGTAATACGGTAACGGTGTTATTAATATGGTATCCATAGTCGAATAATCACATTGGCTTACTGTATAATTTAGTGTATATACATATTCTCCAGGATTGAAACCTGAAAGTTTTAAGATACCATTTTGATCAATTCCAGTTCCTTCCCAGCTAACATTACCTGTGTTGAGTCCTGTAATTTTAGCATTTAGTTGAATGGGATTATCCAAATCTGAAACACAAATTTGTGCCGGTAGATTCTCGATTTCCAATGTTATCACAGGACAAGGTTCTGTTGAACAATTGATTTCAGTTGAAACACTAGAGCATTCGCATTTAGTTACTGCTTCCACTATAAAGTCAATACTGCTATTGGGATCCAAATCTTTAAGAGTATATTTAACGTCAGTTGTATTCAAAACCATCACTCCATCTACAAAAACATTGAAAGATTCAGCACAATTAACATTGTCCCAAGTAATCTCGATCGAATTGGTAGTTGAATTACAAATAATTACAGGTGGTATCAATTCAGGTTCTACAGTAACTTCAAATTCTTTCAATTCTCCATCACATATTATATTGCTAGTGCTTAAAGACACTTTGTATGTGCCGGGGGTATCCCATTTTACATAGAATGACGAATTGTCAATAGTTGTGAATGTACCTCCTGATATATTCCAATTGTACTTTGTATTTGCCGGATTGTTGCTAAAATAGGTAAATACAGCACTATCTGATATGCATATTCTGTCTTTTTCAACACTCAATTCAGTCTTAGGTCTTTTTATTACTTCAATAGTAAATGTAGTGTCTTTAGGACAAACCTCATTGAATTTCATATTTATGATATGCGTGCCAGGACCTGCTATTTTGGGATCAAATATTCCGGAATCTTTATCAATACCATTTCCAAACCATTCAATTGTTCCTGTACCATCACTATTTTCAATTGTAGCAATAAACTGGATCGGCATACTGTTGTCGTCTAAACAAAGTGTGTCAACGAATGGTGAAATTGATATTTTATACTTTGGACATGGTCTTGCGGTACAAGTCTCAAACATGGATTTATTACCGCAGATTCCACGGTCTACCGCTATGACAGAGATATCGACAATGTCGCCCGGTTCTAAGCCATTAATTACCCACCTGTTGATATAAGCACTATCCACTTTAGTCCCATTGATATAAATAATGTATCCTTCTGCTTTAGGATCCAAATTCCATGTGTAAACAATACTGTCTTGAGATGGTGCACAGCTTATGGTTACGTTGTCAAGAGTGTCTTGTACAAAAACATAGCCAAACGTACTATCAGATAAGCAATTATTGGATTCAACCACTAGACTTATCTTTTTCTTACCTGAAGTATTCCATTTTATATGATGTTCGTTCAGTCCCGAACCGGAGATTATGTCACCAAAATCAAAATCCCAATCTGCAGATCCTGAAGGAGCAGTTCCAACATAACTAATGACAGCTTCATCAGAAATACATATCGTGTCGAATGCGATTTTAAAATCAGAAGTAGGTTGTTCATTTACAGTTATTTTTGCAGGTTTTGGATAGTAGCACCCATCTCTGTAATACTTCAACAGAATAGTATGTGTGCCAATACCAGCAGAATCAGGATTGAACAATCCGGTTAGAGTATCAACGATTCCGTCTCCTTCCCAACTTACTGTACCTCCCGTTGGAGTTATAGTGTAATCTAATTTGAAAGTCGGGTTGTTACCATCTAAATCTAGACAAACACTTGTATCAGCCGGGGTTATTACGATATCAACCGGATCACAATTGTTTGCTTGGCACTCTGTCGTATCTGTTATGCCGGGGCAGTAAGTTTTAGAATCGAAGTGAATAACAATCTTTACTTTTTCGTTTGGTCCTAGTCCTGTTACATCATAAGTATTGCCATTCAGTACTCCTGATTGACCTGTTAATATCTCTACTGTTGTATTTCCTGAATCTTGAACATCGTCCCAATAAAATTGAACTGATGTAGCTGTCGAGTTGCATAAAACAGTAGGTGCTTGTAAAGGCTGTTGGACGATTACCGAGTCTAGTCTTGTTTCCGATAAACAACCATTTTCATTGACATCTAAACTTACAATTTTCAATCCCGGTGAATTATAAACCAAAGTATGTGGACCTTGACCGACACCTCCCGATCCGGAAGTCTCTGTCGCTCCGGGAAAACTCCAAGTGTAATCTGCGTTTGCACTTGCATTGCCTGTGTATACTACATTCAGCTCAGAAGACAAACATATAGTGTCTTGCATAGTGTACTCTGCATTTGGAGCAGGAGTCACAACTATGGTTTGACAAATGGTATCTGAGGAACCACACAAAGCATCAAAAGCATAAACGCATAAGTCACCTCCGGCTGAACCATGCCAGTTTATACTTATCACGGTACCATCGCTAGATATAGTAGGCGGATAATCCAAATCAGTAGGATAAGTCCAGATATATTGGTAATCTGCATTTGTATTTACAATTTCATAATCAAAAGATTCATCTAGATTATTACAAATTGGCGTTGTCCATTGATAGGCATCAGGTGTAGTCGGTAAAAAATCATCAATGATAATATCATCATCATCTAAATCGTCAAAAACACATTCCACCCCATGGAAAGTTACTGTTGCGACAATGTAGTAATTACCATCTTCTTTAATTACGATAAAGTCTGAATTACTGTTGTCTATTTCGTAACCGTCATGAAACCACTGGTAAACTATGGTTCCTACATTTGCAGAATCCTCGATAAAGAAAGTCAATTTTACAGAACCATCTCCCAGTCCGGAACATTCCGATTCAATATGACCGGTTAATTCAATAAAGTGCGTAGTGACCATATATATTCTATCACACCCTTCATCGGAAGCTCCGGGGTCAGTGACAGGGTAGTCTATTACATCAAAGGTGAATGTCTCACCTCCAATTTCAATATCTTCATCTTTGCAAGCAGTAGTGTCGATTATTACAGTATCACGTGGTATTTTGATGATTTCGATTAATTGCCAGTACTCACAACCTTGAGGACTGGTAGTTAATAGCACGGAATCTTTGCCATCAGTATAAAGAGGAGGTCCTTCCCAATTTCCTGGAGTTACACCCCCGTCCAATTCATTTTCGCAAATATCAAATTGTCCTAAGTCTTCAGGTGGTGTTTTGATGACATCAAAGGTGATACAAAGCTCATCACCTATATCACAAGCATTTTTTCCATATCCACATAATGTATATGTTCCTGGAGTGCTAAAATGAATAGTTGTATCAGGGACTTCAGTTGAATCTACAACTCCATTCATCGTCCATATATAAGTAACAGCATTTACAATTTCATCCAAGGTAAAAGTGACATCTGCTCCTACACAGATATCATTACAGTCAGGAAAAACGTCATCACAAACTATTGCCTGCTCTCCAATTATTTTTACTTCCGGAGTACCTCCTCCCTCAGTAACTTCTATCCAATATGTGCATTGTGTTCCCGCACATCCGTCGATAAAGAAATGGTATGATTGACCAACTATTAGACCTGTTAAATCAACAGTAATATCTCCCGGTGGGACACAAGGACATTGCAATTGTATTGGATTTTGCATATCACAATCATCATAAATTCCCCACTGTATCCCGTTGTTATTGCCGCTGCCGTTGCAGTTGAATGTATGGATTATTAAAGATACATTTGTCGCCCCTGCAACAAATGCAAACCATGAAGGGTTGTGGAAAAAAGCTGTACCGGGAGGACATCCCGGAATTGCCGTTTGCTGATTTTGGGCTACCATTGATGTACAAAACTCGTTCATCTGATCCAATTCACATAGCACAGGAGCTTCTTCACATGTATCGTATGCATTGTCATCAGGACAATCAGATGGTGGTTCGACATAGTATCCTGCATCAATATCTACCGTGTCAATACCTGAATAAACTGTGAATACATCAGTTTCACCTGTTGCTTGATCAGGATCACTATCCAGCTCAGGCGCACCGGCATTTTGAGTTGTCAACAGAAAAGTATTTGGTATCTCAAACTGCACATAATAATCTCCTGGTTTTGCATCTCTATTGTCTGTAAATAAGTAGAAGCCTGCTGCATCAGTAATAGTATTGTCTACCACAAGACCTGTAGCGTCATTATACAGTTCAACTATTACATTTGTCATTGGAGGTTCTCCTGCATTTTGAAGTCCGTCAGTATTCAAATCTCTCCATGTATAATCCCCAATAGTCGGTGGTTTATACATCCCGGCATCCCATTTCAAGTCTTCTTCTCCCGACTCTAGTGTGAAATCTATAGTTAATTCAGAAAATGGATCGGGGTCACTATCCAAATCATCTGTTGTCATATCTTGATCTATTATGTAATATCCTAGATTTGGAATAAATCTCAAATGATAATTACCCGGTAATAATTGATAAGCATCATCGTATAGGTAGTTACCATTTATATCAGTTGTAATATTATATATTGTACCATCAGATACTCTCGTAAGTTCTATTTTGACATCTTGCAACCCCGGTTCGCCTACTTCTTGAATACCATTACCATTCATGTCTTCCCAAACGAAATCACCTATATGTATATATCTGTAAAAACCGGCATCCACATTTGTAAGCATATCATTACTCATGACGTCAATGGGGTCTGTATCACCTGTTGTTTGGTCAGGGTCACTATCCAAATTGTCATCTCCCCCTTGATCTTTTAATGTTATTCCGTTCATCGTACTTGTACCAATGGCAAAATTTATAGTGTAATTGCCCGGTATAATATCCGGTATTAAGTAATTTCCTGCTCCATCTGTCGATACGGTAACTGCTGCTATAGCTGTTCCATTACCTGTATTTCCGGTAATCATCACATCGACTCCTGGTACTCCCGGTCCATTTCCATCCTGAATTCCATTTCCATTCAAATCTTCCCATGCATAATCACTAATTGTAGCATAGCGATAATAACCGGCATCAATATTTTTAACTGATTGAGCACTTATTACAGTAAGTTGTGGAGCATCTCCTGTTACTAGATCCGGATCACTATCGGTATCTTCTGTACCTACTTCATCTTGATATGTCCTATGGTAAGGTGCCGGTTCGTCAAAAGTCAAAGTATATGTTCCGGGAATTACTTGAGTAAAAGTATATATACCTGTTGCTGATGAAGTGTTTGTGACGGAAACAGCTGTTCCGTTTCCCGTTGTGCCATTCAATGTGACGTCTATACCTGACAAATCAGGACCATTCCCATCTTGAATTCCGTTTGCATTTATGTCTTCCCATGTGTAATCGCCTATTTGAGCATAGGCATAAACACCGGCATCCAATTCTGTATCCCAATTAACATCTTGACTGACAACAGTAAATATATCTGTTTCTCCTGTCACTTCATCAACATCACTATCTGTATCTTCTGTTCCTATTTCATCCTTGTATGTAAATGCATCAAAACCGCCCAAATCAAAGGTCAATTTGTAATCTCCCGGAGGAACATTGGTGAAACTGTAGTTTCCGGTGGCATCCGTATTTGTGTTAATTGGGCCGTAGGCAGCTCCTGTTCCTAGAGTTCCTTCCAAGGTTACTTGAAATCCTGCACCTACATCGGGTTCTCCTGCATCTTGGATACCATTTGCATTTTGGTCTTCCCACATACGGTCACCGATTGTTGCTTCGATATAGAATCCGGCGTCCCACTCCATATTATCATATCCTGCACTTACAGTAAATACATCAGTTGTTTGCGCTCCATTTGCTCCAGTAACATCACTATCTAGTCCTTCGTCACTACCTTGATCAGCATATGTGGGTACATAGTTGGGATCCACGCCTGTAGCCAAAAATTCGATGTAATAATCACCCGGTGCGACATCTTCAAAGAAGTATTTTCCAATAGGCGCTATTGTAGATGTTGTAGTGGTTTGTACTAAGTTTCCACCATTGTCATAAAGATTTACAACTACATTTCCTAGTCCAAAATCACCTGCGTCTTTTATACCGTTACCATTATTATCTTCCCACACTTCATCTCCAATTCGAGGGGGAGCTGGAGCATTGAACAAGTTTATGGTTTTTAATGGGCTTTTGTCAATAAATCCTGTAAGTGCCAGGAATATCAAAAAGATGCCCATAATCGTAATAATCCAAGATGTTAATCTCTTTTTACTTTCACTTGAATTGAAATAGTCGTTATTTTTTTTCATAATTTGGTACGAGTTAAAATCCTTTTTTGTACAGTATTATACACAACTACGGAAACAATTTCCTAAGTCTACATTAGATACAGCACAATTGTATTGTATTTAAAAAATAATAAATGGGAGCATGAAATAGTTTTGTTGCAATTTCATTAAAAGCAAAGATAATTAAAAATAATTATATAAAAAAATAATTTATATAAAAATAAATGGGTTTTTAGAATAAAAGACAAAAATTATCTTATTATACAAAAATATAGTTAGTAAAAAGAATGTGTTGGGCAAATAAAATTATGATTCTTGGTATAAAATGGTAGTATTTCAGAATAAAATTAGGTTTAATCAATAAGTGAATGGATAAAAAAAAGGAACTAAAATTAATTAGTTCCTTATATATTACTTCAAATTTGAGTTGTTTTCTTGTAAACACTATTTTACTTTATCTACGATAGCTTTGAAAGTGTCAGGTTGGTTCATAGCCAAATCAGCCAAAACTTTTCTGTTCAAATCAATATTGTTTTCTTTCAATGCATGCATGAATTTGCTATAAGACATTCCATTCATTCTTGATGCAGCATTAATTCTAGCTATCCAAAGTTTTCTAAATGCTCTTTTCTTAGCTTTACGGTCTCTATAAGCATAACTCCATGCTTTTTCAACTGCATTTTTTGCAACAGTATAAACATTTTTTCTTGCTCCAAAATACCCTTTAGCTGCTTTAAAAATTTTCTTTTTTCTTCTTCTAGACGCTACTGCGTTTACCGATCTAGGCATAATTAATAATTTTTAAAAATATAGGGATTCATGTGAATACTTTATTGTCCTATATTTTTGGTTAATAAATAATTTAATAATATTGTCCTCATTAAGACAACAAATAATCCGGGTTTTATAATCCTAAAAGAGCTCTTACTCTTTTAAGGTTAGACTTATCAAGAATTTGAGCTTGTCTAAGATTTCTCTTAGATTTTTTAGACTTCTTTCTCATCAAGTGAGATGCATTCGATCTAAAGTGCTTTATCTTGCCTGTTCCGGTTATTTTAAATCTCTTTTTTGCACCCGAGTGCGTTTTTACTTTAGGCATAATTATACTAATTTTTTTAATAGTGCGCAAAGATAGCTTGATATATTAGAAAACCAAAATATTTTACAATAAAAATTATTTTGAATAAATTGTTAACAAATTACAATTGATACAATTTATAACAATATAGTTCGTTTTGCTAGTGACTATAATTTAATTGAACATTTATTTTATTTATGAATATGTATAAGATAGCATTTGTTTTTATTGTGTTTTTAACAGTTGGCAATTTGTCATATGCACAGTCTGATCTTGCGTCAAGTGATGGTGGAGATACCATTGAGTATCTGAATTTTAAAAAAATGTCTTATGATTTGGGAGAAGTGAAAAGAGGTGATGTATTGTTTTTTGATATTGAATTTAAAAATATAAGTAAAATTCCTATTATGATAGACTTTGTTTCTTCATGTGATTGTACCGAAGTTGATTATCCCCTAGATGAGATTATGCCCGGGGAAGTTGGTGTTTTGAAGGTAAAATTTGACAGTAAAGATAAAACAGAAAGTGAGACTACGGATATTGATGTGTTTTTGAAGAAAAAGGATTCTGAAGGAAGCCAAATTTATTATACTCTTGAGTATTCATTTGAATTGATTAAATAAATCTTTGCTTTTATCATGAGTAATAATCCATTTGATGTATTATCAAATCTTAACTTTTCTGAATCTGAGAAAAAGCATACGAAAGTTGAAAAAGTGGACGCTCAATCAGATTTGAATAAAGAAAGAAAGTCCCAAACAATAAGAGTTTGGCTGCAGAAAAAGAAACGAAACGGTAAGCTTGTCTCTGTAATAACAGGTTTCAATGAATACAAAGAGGATATAAAGGAACTTGCGAGGTTGCTAAAAGTAAAATTGGGTGTTGGGGGTTCTAATACCGATGACGAAATAGTTATTCAAGGACAAAATCGTGATAAAATAATTGAAATTTTGAAATCTCAAGGGTTTTATGACGTTAAAAAAGCCGGGGGTTGAAAGATAGTGTCTGTATGAAAGCCCAAAAAAAATACATTTTATTAATTTTCCTTTTTTTATTTTCATACTTGAATTTGTTGGCTCAGCCTATCAATGATGACTGTTCAGAAGCAATAGATTTGGGTATTATTCCTTATTGTAATGATGATTTGTTTTCAAACTTTGATGCGACACCAACCAATATAGGTAATGCAAATAATGGCTCGTGTTTTATTGATAATCCTCCTCAGCATGATGTATGGTTCAAATTTCAAGTTAATACCAATAACGATATTAGATTTATTATCAATGGAGAAGCCGGTTCAAATAGGAAAATTAAAAATATTCAGGCTTCTATTTATCGAGGGACATGTGGAGTTAATAGTATGTTGGAGAGAAATTGTGTAGTAGGAGACTTAAATAAAACAAAAATGGAGTTTGTCGTTAATGGCTTTACAATTGGTGAAACATACTACCTTAGAATTGATAATTTCGGTGGAGCATCTGTTTCGGGAGATTTCAATATTTGTATTAAGGAGAACAATATATATAAACTTGGTGTAGATTCATTTTCGGATAAATGTGAAGGTGTATTATATGATTCAGGGGGCAGAGACGGTGAATATTCCAACAATGAGGATTATGTTTTTACTATCTGTCCTGATGGGGGTAGTAATTCTTTGCAATTCGAATTTGAATATTACAATTTGAATTTGATAAACGAAGATGAATTTGAATACGATACTATTCCTGATACGAGTTCTAAAAATGGAGATTTTTTATCATTATATAATGGTATAGATACCAATTACAGTATATTTTTAGAAATAAATGGAAATGCGGAAAACTATTTTGAAGAAGACTTGATTTTTGGAGGAGGTGTCAGGTATGAAAACTGTATAAATAGTGAATGTATTACGCTAAGGTTTATTTCGGATGACTCTTTGACTGCTGAAGGTTTTAAGTTTATTTGGAAATGTGATTCAGGGTTTTGTCAAGTTTTAGATAAACCAAAACTTGAAGTCAATGAGGGAATATCTTCAGATTCTATAATTAGCTATATTATAAAGAAAGGGGTTGAGGGGAAAATGAGCTCATTAAAATGTTCTAACAATGCCTATGGAATTTTTGAAAGTGAATCGGAAGATATTGGTTTTTCCCGAGGTATAATACTTACAAATGGTCTAGCCCAAAATGCTGTTGGTCCAGATGATAGTGGGAAAAAGTCTTTTGCGTTGAAACTGTCGGGTGATAAAGATTTGGATAGCCTTTCTGCGTTCACTATCGGGAAAAAATGGAAGAAGTCACATGATGCTTGTGTTATAGAATTTGATATAATTCCCTATGGTGAAGAAATTAGCTACAAATATTTATTTGGTTCTGAGGAGTATGATGAATTTGTGAATAGCAAATACAATGATATCTTTGGATTGTTTATATCGGGTAATGGTGTAGAGGGTAAATCGTATTTGAATAATCAAAGCAATATGGCATTGATTCCACATACTCACGATTTTGTTTCAATAAATAGTGTCAATGGTGTTAAAAATTGGGAGTATTATCATTCTAATTTAGCCGGTGAAGATTTGCAATACGATGGCATGATATGGGATTCACTCGGAAATAAACATTATTTGATTGCTAGACAGAAGGTCGTACCATGTGATAAATATCATATCAAATACGCTATTGCAGATAGGGCGGATACTATATATGATTCAGGGGTTTTTATCGGTGATCTGACTGATGGAAGACCAGATATTTCCTTGGATTTGGATTATGGTTTTAAGTATTTGTTTGACAATTGTGATCTTATTAATGGAGTGATAAAATTCAGCCTTCCGTTTGCATTGGAAAAAGACGTTGTTTTTAATATCGAAATAACAGGAACTGCAAAAAGAAATGTTGATTATACTTCTGATATTCCTAATACCATTGAGTTTAAAGCTGGTGAAATAGAAAAGACCTTTGCTATTGCAAGCATTAGAGATAGTTTAAATGAAGGGATTGAATATTTGGTAATAAGCATGGTGAGAGATTTGCCTTGTGGAAGAAAAGAACTGGGTAGTCTGTCAATTGAAATTCACGATATGCTTGATATTGCTTTAAATGAAGGAATAGATACAGTATTTCATTGTGGACTGGATTCAGTAGAGTTGAAATCAACCGGTGTGAATTTTGTTCATTGGGAACCGGAAGAGTATTTTAATAATCCTGATAGTTCGGCGGTCAGTTTTTTACCAACCAAAGATGAATGGATTTATGCGAAAGGTAGATTTATTGATACGATTTTTAATAAGTGTACTGCCTTTGATTCTATTTTTATTGTTAACAGCAATTTAGATTTTTCTATATTGGGAGATTCGGTTAGAACATTTTGTTTTGGAAATAGTGAACCTCTATATGTAACAAAAGAATATGATAAAGGTGAAATTACTTGGTCGCCTCTTGAATTTATTGAAGGAGACAATCATGGAGATAGTGTTTTGGTTAATATTGATAGTTCTGAATTTACTGTTTACGCCGAACTGAATTCCAATGGTTGTAATTTAACGGACTCTGTGCTATTAAAATCAGAAAAGCCAACAGATTTGATGATAAGTTATGAGCCTGATGCAAATATTCAAATATGTGATACCGTTAAGGTTACTGCTGATTTTGATTTATTCTATAACTATGGTGATACTGTTATTTGGGATTTGGCAGGAAGTTATTGGGGAGAAGAATTAAATTCTATCTATTTGAAGGTAGGTAGAGAAAAAACGATTATAGATATAGAATTGGTTGATTCTATTGGATGTAAAACGGATACAAGTATAGTTATTTTAGCAGAGAAATCCGATATCTTATTTCCGAATGCTATTTTTGTAAATGATGAAATAAATAAAATATTCAGACCAGTTAATCTAAACTCTTGTATTGATGTTAAGAAGTTTCAAGTTTTTAATAGATGGGGCGAAGTTTTGTTTGACTGTGACAATGAAGAATGCGCTAAACAAGGATGGAATGCTGAATATTTGGGTAAAGCAGTAAAGCCGGGAGTGTATTTGTTTATTTTTAATTACATTGATTTAGAAGGAAGACCGCAAATTATTAAAGGCAGCTTTGTTGTGTTGAATTGAAATATTTGTTTTATCAAGAGTAGGTTATTTTTCTGTGTTGATGATGAATATGTATTAAAACATTATATATATTCGTTTAGTTGATTGCAAATACCTTTAGGGCTTTGAGTGAGGTAGTGCGCTCAAATTTAAATGTGATCAAACATTATTAAATAAAGCCAAAAATAAATAAAAAATATTTAGTATAAATAAAAATTAATTTTATCTTTGCGCTCAAATCAAAACGAGACAGAATAGTGTTATGCAAAAATCAATAAGAATTATCCTTTTTTTCCTTGTTTTTGGAGTACTGAATTTGTTTGGACAACATGATGAGGAATCAAGGCATCAAGGACAAAACAATGAAGTAAGAAGTAGTGAAGCGGCGCATGAAGAGCATGAGGTGGAAGAGTTTAATGTAAAAAACACTATATTTCATCACATTGGTAATCAAAATGTATTCTCAGTTGGCTCATTTAGTTTTCCTTTACCTACGATTCTTTATTCCCCGGGTCAAGGTTGGTCAGTATTCTCATCCGGTAAGTTTGATATAGGACATCATGGAGATGGTCACAATGCGATTGACGGATATGTATTATCAGAAGGGTCTGTGTATAGGATTGCGGACAAGGACTTTGATAGAGAAGGGGTGAAGCATGTTGTGAAAATAGAGAGAGGACAAGAGATGGTAGATGGTAAAATGAAGGAGGTGAAATATGCATATGTGGAGGGACAAAAATACAAATTAGACGCTAGGAGTACTTGGGATGGAGGTGCTCTAGGAGGAGGAATTACATCATTTTATGATTTCTCGATTACCAAGAATGTTATTTTCATGATTTTAACAGCCTTGTTATTATTCTTGTTGTTTAAGAAAATAGCAAATGACTATGTGAAAAATAAAGGGAATGCACCAAAAGGGGTTCAGTCGTTTTTTGAGCCGATGATAATATTTGTAAGGGATGAGGTAGCTAAGCCGTTTATTGGAGAGAAATACACTAAATACTTACCTTATCTATTAGCTATATTTTTCTTTATTTTAACATTGAATTTACTTGGGCAAATTCCATTTTTTGGATCAGTTAATACTACCGGAAATCTTTCAGTTACTTTAGGCTTGGCTGTAATAGCGTTTTTTATTGTTAATATAAGTGGAAGGAGGAATTATTGGGAGCATGTATTTTGGATGCCTGGTGTGCCTTGGTGGGTTAAGGCAACAATATTAACACCCATAGAATTTTTAGGATTATTTATAAAACCATTTACCTTGACGTTGAGGCTTTTTGCCAATATCACAGCAGGGCATATGGTAGTTTTGGTTTTTTTAGGATTGATTTTTATTTTTGGTAAAAGTGGTACAGATGTTGGAGGTTCTGTTGTAGGGACGTTGACTGCTTTTCCATTGGTTATGTTTATGATGACATTGGAAATAATTGTTGCATTCATTCAGGCATTTGTTTTTACAATGCTGGTAGCTTCATATATTGGAGCTGCAGTTGAAGAGCATCATTGATAATAAATTTTGTAATTTTTTTTAATTAATTAAATAAATTTAGAATGGTAGGAACTATTACATCAATAGGTATGGGATTAGCAGTAATCGGAGCCGGTATTGGTATCGGTTTGATTGGAAATAAAGCTATGGAAGCTATTGCTCGTCAACCTCAAGCTGTTGGAGATATTAGATCTAATATGATTTTGATGGCAGCCCTTGTAGAGGGAGTTGCCTTGATTGCATTAGTATTGTCATTTATCTCTTAAAAAAAGTTGAACCGGGTAGTTCAATACGAATGGTGGCGAATTACCCGTTTTCGATTTATTAGATTAATAATTAATAAAACAAAATATGATATTTTTAGCAGATTTTAGTGTAATTCGTCCGGAACCGGGATTATTTTTTTGGTCGGTTTTGATTTTTTTAGTATTTTGGTTTGTAGTAGGCAAATTGGCCTTTAAACCAATAGCTAATGCTCTTAAAGAAAGAGAGACTAGTATTCAAGAGGCTTTGGATAAAGCAAAGATGGCTCAAGAGCAAATGGAAAAGCTCAATTCAGAAAATGAGAAATTATTGCAAAGTGCCAGAGAGGAAAGAGGAAAGATTCTAGCAGAGGCAAAAGATATGAAGAATAAAATAGTAGGAGAAGCAAAGGATCAAGCCAAATTGGAAGCGAATAAGATTGTAGCTAAGGCAAAAGCTGAGATTGAAAGTGAAAAAGAAGCTGTTTTTGCTGATTTAAAGAATAAGGTTGGTTCTATGGCTTTAGTGATTGCGGAGCAGGTATTAGAAAAAAATCTATCTTCGGATGCATCGCAGATTGAATATGCAAATTCATTAGTGGGTAAGCTTAATTTAAATTAAGATTATGTCATTACATAAAATATATAATAGGTACGCAAAATCTTTGATTGAAATTAGTCAAGATAGAGGAGAGCTTGAAAGTACTATTGAGAACGCAAAATTGTTTTTGGAAGTTGCTAAAGTTAGAGACTTTAGTAATTTGTTAAAGAATCCGGTTTTCAAATCAGAGTTGAAGCTCAAAGTTTTTGATGCAATTTTTAAAGGCAAGGTGAATGAGATTTTTGAAAAATTTCTTGTTCTTACTGTGAAGAAAAACCGCGAGGTATTGCTTCCGGAAATCATGAAAGAATTGCTTTTGCAGAATAAAAAGATGAAGAAGATTACTGATATTAGTTTGACAACTGCAGTAGACTTACCTGAAGAGTTTATTGCTAAGCTCAGAGCTTCTTTGCGAAATGCATCTATTACTGACGACAATATAGAGATTGCTAGCAAAACGGATAAGAGTATCATAGGTGGATTTGTAATTCAGGTGGAAGATAAATTGATTGATTCGAGTATCAAAAGTAAGTTGAAAAAGATAGAAAAAACAATTATTGACGAAAAACACATTAGAGTAATTTAAACAAAATAAAATCATAAAAAAATGATGAATATTAAACCAGATGAAATAACTGCTATTCTAAAGCAGCAAATTGCAGGAACAAAATCTGTAGCTGAATTGGAAGAAGTCGGAACAGTTCTTCAAGTTGGAGACGGTATTGCGAGAATATATGGACTAAATAATGTACAAGCCGGTGAATTGGTTGAGTTTGAGACAGGTACTCAAGCCTTGGTTCTTAACCTTGAGGAAGACAATATCGGAGCCGTGCTTTTAGGTCCCGGAGACCACATTGAAGAAGGGTCAACTGTAAAAAGGACAGGTAAGATCGCTTCGATTGATGTAAGTGAAGAAATGGTAGGTAGAGTTATCAATCCATTGGGACATCCTTTGGACGGTAAAGGAGCAATTGGAGGAAAAAAATATGAAATGCCCCTTGAGAGAAAAGCACCTGGTGTAATTTATAGAAGACCTGTCTACGAACCACTTCAAACTGGAATTAAGGCTATCGATGCGATGATTCCAATCGGTAGAGGTCAAAGGGAGTTGATAATCGGTGATAGACAAACGGGTAAAACGGCTATTGCTATTGATACAATTATCAATCAGAAGGAAAATTATGATAAGGGAGATCCTGTATATTGTATATATGTGGCCTCAGGTCAAAAAGGATCAACGGTAGCTCAAATTCAAAAAGTTTTGGAAGAGCATGGAGCTATGGCTTATACTATTATAGTATCTTCAACTGCTGCTGACCCAGCTCCATTACAAGTATATGCTCCGTTTGCCGGTGCTGCGATTGGAGAATTCTTTAGAGATCAAGGAAAGCACGCATTGATTATTTATGATGATTTATCAAAACAAGCGATTGCTTATAGAGAGGTGTCATTGTTGCTTAGAAGACCTCCCGGACGTGAAGCTTATCCCGGTGATGTATTTTATCTCCACTCAAGATTGTTGGAGAGAGCTTGTAAAGTGATAGAAAATGATGATGTGGCAAGGAATATGAACGATCTTCCCGATTCATTGAAAAATGCTAAAGATGCTAATGGAGAACCATTTGTTAAGGGAGGAGGCTCATTGACAGCTTTACCTATTATTGAGACACAAGCAGCTGATGTTTCGGCTTATATACCAACGAATGTTATTTCTATTACCGACGGACAGATATTTTTAGAGTCAAACTTATTTAATGCCGGTATAAGGCCTGCTATTAATATTGGCGTATCAGTATCTAGGGTTGGTGGATCTGCGCAAGTGAAATCTATGAAGAAAGTAGCAGGAAGTTTGAAATTGGATATGGCACAGTTTAGAGAATTGGAAGCTTTTGCAAAATTTGGGTCTGATCTTGATGCTGCGACAATGAAAATTATCTCTAATGGATTAAGAAATGTGGAGATACTTAAGCAAGGTCAATATGCTCCTGTAAGCGTGGGTAAAGAAGTTGCTATATTGTATGTGGGCTCAAAAGGTTTATTGTTGGATATTCCTGCTGATAAAGTGAAAGCTTTTGAAGAAATGTTTTTAATGACAATGGAAAACAGCCATAAAGAAACATTGGATCAATTAGCTGCAGGTAAGATAAGCGATGAGTTGTTAGGAGTTGTAGAAACAGTAACAAAGGACTTAATTGGCAATTTTAAATAATTAATAATAATTTTTAACTGTGAGTGGAAAATTAAAAGAAGTAAGGGAACGGATTAAATCCATAAATTCAACGCAACAGATTACTAGTGCTATGAAGATGGTTTCTGCGGCTAAGTTGAAAAAAGCACAGGATTCAATAGTTCAACTTCGTCCCTATGCATTTAGGTTGAACCAAATGTTAATAAATATATTATCAAATCTTGATGGGGATGTAAATACCAAACTTGGTGTTGAAAGAGAAATAAAAAATGCAGTATTGGTGGTAGTGACATCTAACAGAGGATTGTGTGGTGCATTTAACTCAAACATCATCAAAGTAGCTGAAAAGTCACTTAATAACGAGTTTAAAGAACAATATGATAGTGGACATCTGGACATATTGTGTATAGGTAAAAAAGGGTATGAATACTTTAAAAAGCACCATCCGAAAGCGAATGTATTAGATGATCACGTGAATGCTTTTGATAATTTGTCTCATGATTCAATATCGGCAATCTCCGATATTTTAATGAAAGATTTTGAAGAGGGGAAAGTTGATTTTGTAAATGTTGCCTTTGCTAGATTTAAAAATGCTGCTGTTCAATTTTCCGAGCTGGAGCAGTTTTTGCCTGTTCCAAAAATGGAAGTAAATGAAGATGATAAGGTAAAATATAAATCAAATTATATTTTTGAACCGGACAAGGATAAGCTGCTGGAAAACCTAATTCCAAATATAATGCATACTACATTTCAAAGGTATTTGCTTGATACAAATGCATCCGAACACGGTGCACGAATGACGGCAATGGAAAATGCGACAGAAAATGCAAGAGAAATGTTAGGGGAGTTAAAACTAGAATTTAATAAAGCAAGACAAGAAGCAATTACTAAAGAATTGTTGGAAATTATTAGCGGTGCGACTGCTCTTGAAGGATAAATTAAATAAAATTATTTGTAAAAAGGTTATCTTGTTTATAGGTAACCTTTTTTTATTGTTTGTAATTCAATAGAATATTTATTTAAATGCATTTTAATTTGAATACAAAATATTCTTTCACATACAAAAAACATAAAAAATATTCCTTTATTAATAATCTTATTGTTAACTTTACATCAATTAAATTGTATAAGAGTATAACCCCGAATTATTCTTATCTGTAACCTTTTAAAACTTAATATAATGGTGAAAGCTATTAAGGTTGTCTTATTTATTGTGTCTTTTACAATCTCAAATCAATTTTTTGCAGAAGGGCTTGATACAATGCCTAGTAATATATATTCAGGTCTAAAATTCAGGAATATTTCTCCTGCTTATATTTCAGGCAGGATTTCAGATATCGCCGTTAATCCTAACAATAAATCCGAGTATTTTGTTTCAATTGCTGCCGGTGGGATTTGGAAAACAATAAATAATGGTACAACATTCAAATCTGTTTTTGAAAATTATCCTGTTTATTCGATTGGATGCTTAGCAATTGATTCAAAAAACCCTAATGTAATTTGGGCTGGAAGTGGTGAAAATAATCATCAGCGTTCGGTAAGCTATGGAGATGGCATATATAAGAGTATAGATGGAGGAAAATCATGGAAAAATATGGGGCTAAAAGAATCTTATCATATAGGTAGGATCGCGATAAATCCTAAAAATAGCGATATCGTCTTTGTAGCAGCAGAAGGGTCTCTCTGGGGGGAAGGCGGTGATAGAGGTCTGTATAAGACTGAAGATGGGGGAATGACTTGGAATAAGGTTTTGGAAATCAGTAAATATACCGGAGTTAATAATGTAGTAATTGACGTTGAGAATCCTAGTATTATGTATGCGACCTCAGAACAGAGAGCAAGAAGAACTCAGACAAGAATCGGAGGTGGTCCGGAATCAGCAGTTTGGAAAAGTGTAGATGGTGGAAATAATTGGTATAAGCTTAAAAAAGGTATTCCCGGAATAGATAAAGGAGGTATGGAAATTCATATTTCGCCTGTAAATCACAATATTATTTATTTAATGGTTGAAGCAGCGATGGATAAGGGTGGTTTTTTCAGATCAATAGATATGGGAGAGAGTTGGAAAAAGATGAGTACATACAATACCAGTGGGCAGTATTTTGGTGAGTTTTACCTAAGTCCTTTTGATGATAATACAATTTATTCAATGGAGACTAGATCAAAGATATCCGTTGATGGTGGAAAGTCATGGAAGAATATTGGTAACAATGCCAGACATGTAGATGATCATGCTTTCTGGATTGACTCAAATGATGAGGAACATTTTATGATAGGAGGAGATGGAGGCTTATATGAAACATTTGATGGGGGTAAAAATTTTATTCATAAACTCATTCCTGTGACTCAATTTTATAGAGTAGCGGTTGATAATGCTAAACCTTTTTATTGGATTTATGGTGGCACGCAAGACAATTCATCACTAGGGGTTCAGTCCAATTCGCTTTATACAGATGGTATATCCAAGGCGGAATGGGATATAACCTTAGGGGGTGATGGATTTTGGCAGGCAGTTGATCAGGAAAATCATAATATTGTTTATTCTGAATATCAATATGGAAATATCTATAGATACGATAAAAAAAGTGGTCAGAAATTGGGTATTAAACCAAGGGAAGCAGAAGGAGAAGAATTGTACAAATGGAATTGGAATACACCTTTTATTATAAGTTCTCATGATAATAAGACATTGTATATAGCCGCGAATTATGTGTTTAAATCTGAAGATAGAGGGAATTCATGGACAAAAATAAGTAATGATATCTCGGCTGGAGTCAATAGGAATAAATGGAAGGTAATGGGACGATATTGGGGAGTGGACGGTGTAGCCAAAGATGTATCAACTTCATTGTATGGAACAGCGGTTTCCATAGCTGAATCTCCTGTCAAAAAGGGAGTGATTTTTGTTGGAACAGATGATGGAGTACTAAGTGTTTCATCAGATGACGGCAAAACATGGATGCGGGTATCTAAGTTTCCTGATGTTCCTGAATATACTTATATTAGCGATATTGAGCCATCTCAATTTGATTCTAATACAGTTTTTGTTACATTTGATAATAGGAAGCACTTTGATTTTACGCCATATATACTAAAGAGTACAGATTTGGGTGTGACTTGGGAAAATATTTCCGGAAATATCAATAAAAAATTTCCAGTACATTGTTTTAAACAGGATTTTGTAAATGAAGATTTATTATTTGTCGGAACGGAGTTCGGGCTATATTTTTCAAATAATGGGGGAAGTCAATGGATTCGATTAAAATCGGGTTTGCCTACAATCGCTGTTAGAGATGTTGCCATTCAAAAAGGAGAAGAAGATTTGGTTATCGCTACCTTTGGCAGAGGATTTTACGTGTTAGATGATTATACTCCATTAAGAAAAATATCAAAAGATTTAATTGATAATGATTTTTATTTGTTCGATATCAAAGAAAGCTATACTTATATTAGAAGAAATAGAGGAGGATATGGTTTTGGCGCATTAGAGCATAAGGATAAAAATCAAGATTTTGGTACAATTTTTACTTTTTACAATAAAGATGTGCCGAAGACATTGAAAGAAATAAGAAGAGAAAAAGAAAAAGATTTAATAGAGAATAGTCAGAAAATTCCTTATCCTACTTTGGATGAACTTAGGATGGAAAATGAAGAGGTGAAACCGTACTTGATTTTTAATATAAAAGATAAAAATGGAAATGAAATAAAAAGGTTAACAAAAAGCATCTCAAAAGGGATAAATAGATTGGCTTGGGACTTGAGATATTATTTGCCAAGACCATTAAAATTAACAAAACCAATATTTGATCCACTTAAAAAATCTGCAAATGGATTTCTTGCATTACCTGGGAATTATTCAGTAGATGTATTGAGATATATTCGTGGTGATATTGATACTTTAGTGGAAAACAAAAAATTTAAAATTTTACCGTTGGAATTGGGTACAATGCCTTCTGCTCCTAAAGATGAATTAGCATCCTATCAAGGGCAAGTATTGCAATTATATAAAAAAATAAGTACTACTCGTTCTGATTTGGCTGAATTGATGCTGAGAGTGAAAAATATAAAGCAGCAAGCTCTTAATACACCGGGAATAGGCTCTTCGATATTTGAAAAGATAGAGAAAATAGAATCAAAATTATCAGATATTGATTGGACTTTTAAAGGGCAAAAGCCACCCGCTAGTCCTGAGGAAAGATGGAGACAAAGAGTACCTCTTAATGATAGAATTAACCTTTTAGTATATTCACATTTTAACACCACTCTTGATATAACAAAAGCAGAAAAGGATGCTCTGAGGATATTAAAAAAAGAAATACCTATATTGTATAATGATATAAAAGATATTAAAATTATAAAATTGCCGGAATTGGAAAAAGTTCTAATTGAGAACGGTGCAGGATGGTTTCCTAAGGGGAAGTGATTTTTTTACGATGGTACGATGGTGCGATGGTACGAATGTTGCGATGGTACGAATGGTACGAATGTTGCGATGGTACGAATGTTGCGAAGGTACGATGGTGCGAATGGTACGAATGTTGCGAAGGTACGAATGGTGCGATGGTACGAATGGTACGATGGTACGAATGTTGCGATGGTACGAATGTTGCGAATGTTGCGATGGTACGAATGTTGCGAAGGTACGATGGTGCGAATGGTACGAATGTTGCGAAGGTACGAATGGTGCGATGGTACGAATGTTGCGAAGGTACGAATGTTGCTAAGGTACGAATGTTGCGAAGGTACGAATGGTACGATGGTACGAATGTTGCGATGGTACGAATGGTACGATGGTGCGAATGTTGTTTTGAATTTGCTTGTTTTTGTGAGAATCTAAAAGATAATTGTAAACGATTTTACTATAAATTGATGTTTTTTGAATAAAAGTATATATCTTTGTTGTATTGTTGTTTTAAAAGAAAATTTTAGGACGACTTAGGATTAACCATACCAAATTATTTTGATCAATTAGTTAAATACTTAGATTATTCTTTTATTTATTAAACGATTTGATTAGAGAAGTTTTGTATGGTTTTTTTTTATTAAAGCTAAACGTTTTATTCAGATATATGGATTTTTTAGAAGAAGAATATAATTATAAAGAGGAGAAAACCAATCTTTGTTTAAAAAAACGAAAGAAGAAATGGTATGCAATTTATACCAAAGCTAGATCTGAAAAGAGAGTTTATGATAGGATGATAAAAGAAGGAATTGAAGTGTTCTTGCCTTTGGAGACAACAGTCAGGCAATGGTCTGATCGTAAAAAAAAGGTAAAAATTCCATACATTAAATCATATGTTTTTGTTCGTACTGAAGAAAATACTATTTTCAGAAAAGTTTTGAAAATTAGTGGTACAGTCATGGTGTTAAAGCATTTGGGTAAACCTGCTATTGTCAAAGACTATGAGATAAATAATCTGAGGATATTAATGGATAATGACGCTAACTTTGTTACTTTGGATTCTATACATAATATTGAAATAGGAGATGATGTTGAAATTGAAAGTGGTTCTTTTATGGGGTTAAAGGGTAAATGTGTCAGAGTGAATGGGAAAAAAAGTGTACTTGTGGAATTATCAGTTTTAGGTCTTTTTCAAAGTGTAGAAGTACCTGCAAAGTATTTAAAGTGTTAAAAATGTTGTAGTAAAAGTAATTATAGTGACTTATGGGTTTAGTCGTGGTCTTAGATATTAGTATAGGAAAATAAACTTGAAGTTAAATATTTGTTGGATGCGATGGTGCGATGGTGCGATGGGTACGATGGGACGAGGGGGCGATGGGACGAGGGGGAGATGGGTACGATGGTACGATGGGACGAGGGTACGATGGTACGATGGGTACGATGGGACGAGGGGGCGATGGTTACGATGGGACGAGGGGGAGATGGGATGAGGGTGCG
>JALSPK010000019.1 GCA_026986005.1 Saprospiraceae bacterium | reverse complement strand
CCAATTCCTTCACCCACCCTGCCGGTGGAAAAGTAGCTCCTTCAAAATCTTCAGTAAATTGTGCATCCACTTGCCAGCTAAAGGCAAATAATGCGATAAAAAGTAAAAATAATAATTTTTTCATAATAATTTGGTTTAGTATATAAAATAAAAGTTGTAATTCTCATCCCTCACCCCCTACAGTGCTTATCTTAAAAGACAAACAAACGAACTCTTTACTTAGAGTTAAATAAATCACAAAAAAGAAAGGCTCACGTCTAAGATTATCGCCTTTCGGAACGCAAGTTATAAATAATAAATAAAAAAAATAAAAACTTTAACACTTTTCTTTTAAGGGTATTCATAATAAAATATTATCTATGCCTAATAAGTAATATGTCTTATTTTAATTTTGCATATTCTGAATACTTATTATTTTATTCTGCTATGAATTTTTGTAAAAATTAAAATTATTAATTTTTTACTCGCCGTACCTGTTATTTACTATGTATATTAGGAGATTTAATAAATTATTGCAGAAAAATGCAGAAATACTTTGTCGCAAATAAAAATGTAGACGTAAATTGGGACTTAAAAACACGCGATAGCGGGACTTCAAAGCCGACTTTGATAACCACGACTTTGTCGCAAATAAATTTGCGACGCCACTTAAAGACCGCACCAAATAAAAATCGAGATTCTACGATTTTTAAACAAATTTAATTTCTGCAAAGACTTCCTATTTAGCTTTTATAATTAGGGAGCTTAATTATATGTTATAATTTGTATATTTGCGCTTCTTAAATTACAAGACATGAAATTAAGTAGGGATAAATCTTTATTGGGTGTATTATTAATTGGCTTAGCCTCAACTTTATGGGGTTTTGACGGAGTTGTTTTAACACCTAGACTGAGTAACCTTAATGTTGTATTTGTAGTATTTATCTTGCATGCATTACCATTTGTATTTATGAATTTGTTTTTGTATGAGAGATATGCAGAATTAAGAAAATTGGATAGAATTGCGATTTTATCACTTATTGCAGTTAGTATATTTGGAGGAGCCGTTGGGACTATAGCAATAGTAAAAGCCTTGTTTTTAGTAAATTTCCAACAACTTTCGGTTGTGGTTTTACTTCAAAAATTCCAACCGGTTTTTGCAATTATCCTTGCTGCTATTTTTCTTAAAGAAAAATTAACCGGTCAATTTTTATTCTGGGGAATTATTGCAATAATTGCCGGGTATTTTCTCACGTTTGGAATAAAAGCCCCAAACTTAGAAGCTGATAAAAACACGATAAATGCAGCCCTTTTATCTCTGTTAGCTGCATTTTCTTTTGGTAGTTCTACAGTATTCAGTAAAAACATACTAGCAAAAGTTGACTTTATTAGTGCAACTTTCTTTAGATACGGCACTGCTTTTTTACTGCTTTTACCCATTGTGGTTTACACAGGGATTATTACTGAATTTGGATTGATTACTTCTGACAATTGGATTATTCTTTGCATAATATCAATAACAACCGGTTCAGGAGCTATCTTAATGTATTATTATGGATTAAAATATATAAAAGCAAGTGTTTCAACCATAATAGAACTATTTTTTCCTATATCTGCTATTCTTTTTGACTATTTTATCAATCACAATATATTGTCACTCATTCAATGGATTAGTGCGATAATAATGATTTTCGCAATTATTAGAGCCAATATCATAAAGAAAAATTAATGAGTAGTTGCATAAATCAATTGGTTTCAAATAAACTATTCATTTATACTTCTAATGTTGCCTAAAATTGTTTTCTTTACTTCCTCTAATTGCTGATCTCCTTTTGGCATAAGGTCGTATCGTACTTCACTACATAATAAAGCCAACCCTTCTGACAAATCATCTGATTCTAAAGATGTGATTTTCTCATCTTTAGCTGTCTTAGCCACAATTTTCAAAAAGCTATTATAAGATTTCAGTACTGAAGGATTAGCAATTATAGATATCTTATGGGTCAAAAACTCCAATGTAGTCATATCTTTTTCAGATATAATTTCATTTTTCAATAATTCTTCAATAAACTCTATAAGGTCAAAATACAATTTAGATTTCAAATCAAATACTTTTACCCTTTGTTCTTTTTCAATTTCAACTTCACTTTGCTTACTCAATAAAGCGGCTGTTATAGCTACTGTAACTATAGTTCCCAATACGACCAGAACAATCTCTTGAACAAAGGGCATTTCATTTGTAGTATTGTAAGCTAATCTCAAATAAGAGTAACCTACTATAAAGGTCAAGAATGATATTAAAAGATATTTTGTACTATGTTTCATAATGCTTAAATTTAGTTATTTAAAACACGCGAAGGTAAAAAAAAATAGAAAAATATCAGGCAGTTCAATTTTTTATTAAAAATTAATTTTGGTAATTAGAAGAATAGCTTATATTTACTTTTTTATTTATTATTCAAATAATCATATATGAGAACTTTAATACAAATAGCTTTTTTTATCTTTTTATTTTTGTATATTCCTTATGCGGTAAATGGTGATAATCTGAATAAACATCCAAAAAAAGTATCATTACATATCATTCCCGAACCTGTGAGTATGGTCAAACTCAAAGGTCACTTTAAAATAGATAAAAACATTAAGTTTGTTTTTGATACTTTGGATAATGACAAAAAATCAATGATTGAGTTGCTCCTGTCTTTATTGCCTGTAAGAGCCAAATATGAACCAATAGACACATTTGAATATAAAAATGCAATAATCTTAAGAATAGATGATACGGTAAGTAATAATGAAGGTTACGAATTAAAAATAACTAAAAAGAATATTGAGATAAAGGCAAAGACAAATGCCGGACTTTTCTATGCAATTCAAACTTTAACGCAAATAATTAATTTTGACTCCAAAAAGGACAAGATTCCTGCAATGTTGATAAATGACTTTCCCCGATATGAATATAGAGGAATGCATTTGGATGTCTGTAGACATTTTTTTCCACCTGCATTCGTAAAGAAGTATATTGATTTGATGTCTTTGTACAAATTCAATAGATTTCATTGGCATCTGACGGAAGACCAGGGCTGGAGAATAGAAATAAAAAAATATCCTAAACTTACTGAAATTGGAGCATACCGAGACAGCACAATGACTGGGAGATACAGAGATATCCCAAGAAAATTTGATCATACAAGGTATGGAGGTTTCTATACTCAAGAAGAAGTAAAGGACATTGTAAGATATGCTCAAAGCAAGCACATAACTATTGTTCCGGAAATAGAGATGCCGGGACATAGCCGTGCTGCTTTAGCGGCATATCCCGAACTAGCTTGTACCGAGGGGCCATTTAGCGTAATGTCTATCTGGGGAATTTCAGAAGATATATACTGCCCTTATGAAAAAACATTCAAGTTTTTAGAAGATGTATTATCAGAAGTAATAGAACTTTTTCCCGGGGAGTATATTCATATAGGGGGTGATGAAGCTCCAAAATCAAGATGGAAAGAAAGTGATTTTTGTCAAAAACTTATCAAAAAAGAAGGACTTCAGGACGAACACGAACTTCAAAGCTATTTTATTCAAAGAATTGAAAAATTCATTAATTCAAAAGGAAAGAAATTGATAGGATGGGATGAGATACTTGAGGGCGGACTTGCTCCTAATGCAGCCGTCATGTCGTGGAGAGGAGAACGTGGAGGTATTGAAGCAGCTAGACAACACCATAAGGTTGTAATGACTCCGGGCAATTATTGTTACTTTGACCATTACCAATCTTTAGATGAAAATGAACCTTTAGCAATTGGTGGATACACCCCTTTAGAAGAAGTTTACTCCTACAATCCAACACCGAAAGTACTGAATGCCCAAGAAGAAAAGTACATAATGGGAGCACAGGGCAATATGTGGACAGAGTATATCCCAACCGGAGAGCTTATAGAATATATGACATATCCCAGAGCAATAGCTTTGTCGGAAGTAGTATGGTCACAACCTGAAGAAAAAGATTATAAAAATTTCGTAAAAAGGCTACTACCGCATATGAAGAAATTAAAAAAAGACGGGGTAAATGTTGCAAACCACCTAGGAGACATATCTGCAAAATTCACAAATACCGGCAATAGTGTTTTAGTCCATTTGCAAACTTCCATTGATGATTTTACTATTCGTTATACAACTACGGGTGCAAAACCAACGATTAAGTCTAAAAAATTTAAAAAAGATTTTGAAATCAAGAAAGATACTAAAATTAAGGCTGTTGCTTTTTACAACAAACAAAAGATGGGATATGAATACAATAGACAAATCATGATGCATAAAGCTACAGGAAAGAAAATGAAGCTTATCATAGAACCTAGTCCAAAATACAACAAAGGAGGAGAAGATGCTCTGATAAACGGAATAATAGGAAGCGACTCTAGATATGCAGATGACCAATGGTTAGGATTTGATGGTACTGATTTTGAAGGGGTGATTGATTTGGGACAAAAGATACCTGTAAGAACAATATTTATGAGATTTTATAATAGTAAAGGAGCCTTGATTTATCCGCCAAAAGAAATTGAGATATTAACTTCAGTAGATAACATGAATTTCAAAGTGGTAGGAGCATTCAAACTCAAGGAATACAACAAATCCAACATACTCAATGTACCGATAAAACTCCTTCGTAGAGTTTATACAAAATATTTAAAAATTAAAGTAAAAAATTACGGCAAAATCCCTCAGGGGAAACAAGGCACAGGGCATAAGCCTTGGTTGTTTATTGATGAAATCATTATTAAATAGTGTCTATTTAGTGTCTGTCTATAAAGTGCTTGATTTTTGAAAAATAAAGATTTTTGATGAAATTTTTGTCTTTCTGAGAATTAGTGATGCCTTAGCATCAGTAATTTGAATAAAGTAAAAATATCGTAAAAAGATTATTTTTCAATTTTAATGACTTTGTGGACAGACACTATTTAGTCAATCTTGTATTCCTCCAAAGCGCTATCATCAAAGTTATAAATATAGGTTTTTTTAGCTTCGTTATCACTTTCTGCTATTCTTAAATACACTCTTGCCGACTTCAAATACTTATCATCTCTTTGGCTATCCAAAAACAGTAAATAAGTAATAATAATATTTCCTGCCATTTCAACCAATCGCCTTGAGTGAAAATCAATCAGTTCCGTATCACTTTTAGACATTACGAATTCAACAGCATCATTATAATCGTTTGTCAGTTTCTCCAATTTTGACTTATAATCACTATATTTGTCATCTAGACTATCATTATACTCTTTGATTACATTGCTAAACAAATGTGTAGTCACGCCTCTAATGGCGGCAATAACTTGCAATTGAGACGTTCCTTCATATATAGAGGTAATCCTTGCATCTCTATAAATTCTTTCGATTGGAAAATCCGTGGTAAATCCCGTACCTCCATGAATCTGCAATGAATCATAAGCAATAATATTGGCATATTCACTTCCAAACAATTTAATCAAAGGCGTAAAAACATCAGCCATTCTGGAATATTTCTTCATCTCTGTTCTTTGCTCCTTATCCAATCCCTTATCATTTTTCAAATCATCATAAGTCTTAACCACATCTACATATCTTGTAGTTTCATACAATAGGGCACGTATACCGTCCAATTCAGCTTTCATATTTGTAAGAAGTTCATACACTTGTGGAAATTGTGATATTTTGCTTCCGAATTGCTCTCTCTCCGCAGCGTATTTGATAGCTTCTCTATATGCTGCCTCCGCTATCCCTACCGATTGAGCTCCGATACCAAGTCTAGCAGAATTCATCAAAGCCATAACATATTTTATCAAACCAAATTTTCTCTTTCCGAGCAATTCAGCCGGAGCGTCTTTAAACACCAATTCAGTAGTTGGTGAACCGATAATTCCCAATTTATGTTCCAAGTGACGAACAGTTACTGCATCAGAAGATTTGTCATATATAAACAATGATATACCTCTCGCATCGCTAGTACCTGGTTCAGATCTTGCCATCACTAGAGCTATATCAGCATCACCATTAGTAATGAATCTTTTTACCCCGTTAAGCAACCACACTCCTTTTGCCTCGTCATATTCTGCTTTTAGCTGTACTGCTTGCAGATCAGAGCCTGCATCAGGTTCAGTCAAAACCATGGCTGCAGTAGCTCCTTCTTTATTAAATCTAGGCAAATACCTCATTTTTTGATCTTCATCAGCAAATTCTCGGATTGTCTCAGCACAATCTTGCAAACCCCAAATATTTGTAAAACTTGCATCAGCTCTAGACACCATTTCCGCAGCCATCACATAGGGAACCATTGGAAAATTCAATCCGTTGTATTTTCTAGGCAATGCCATACCAATCAAACCGGCTTTGTACAATGCATCATAATTTTCAGCAGTTCCTTTTGCATACTCAACATGCCCATTTACCAAGCGTGCGCCACCATCTTTATCAACACTTTCAGCATTTGGGGCAATCACATTTGCACAAATATCCCCCACAATCTCCATTGTTTTAGCGTAAGTATCAATAGTGTCCTTCAAATTGACAGGAGCATAATCATATTTATCTTTATCCTCAAAATTATTTTCTTTTAGTTTGATTATTTTCTCCATTAGAGGGTGCTCCAATTGAAATTTAAAGTCCGGTGTATCTATATAAAAATTATCCATTTTCCTCTCTTTAATTTTTTAAAATAATATGCGATTAATACTTACTGCGCCAGCTTATGAAATGATTTAATGATTTTTGGAATAACTTCATTTATATCTCCCACTATAACATAGTCTGCAAGTTTATTGATAGGTGCATTGGGATCTTTATTAATGGAAACAATCATTGCAGATTCATCCATCCCAGCAGTATGCTGGATAGCTCCTGATATACCACAGGCTATATATAATTTGGGCCTTACTGTAACGCCAGTCTGACCGATTTGCCTGTCATGTTCTAAAAACCCAGCATCCACTGCAGCTCTAGACCCTCCAACATCAGCCCCCAGCATGTCTGCTAAATCATATAATAAATCAAAGTTCTCTTTAGAACCTACACCGTATCCTCCTGATATTATGATGGGAGATTCTTTAAGATTGACTTTACTCAATTCTATATGCCGCTCCAAAACTTCAATAACAAAGTCCTCAGTCCTTATTATTTTAGATACCGCAATATTTACTATCTTAGATTTATAGTTCTCATCATACACTTCTTTTTTCATCACACCTTCCCTTACCGTAGCCATCTGCGGCGGCATATCCCAATTGACAATAGTCGCCATAATACTCCCTCCAAAAGCAGGTCTTATAGCAAGTAACAAATCTTTATACTCCACTTTTGTCTTCCGTTCAAAGTGGTCTCCTATTTCCAATCTAGTACAATCTGCCGTTAGTCCACATTGTAAAGTTGAGGCAACTCGAGGTGCTAGATCACGTCCTATTGATGAGGCTCCAAACAAAACAATCTGTGGTTGATGTTTATCCAAAATAGAACTAACTATCTTGCTAAATGGCAGAGTTTGATAAGGATCAAGTCTTGAATCATCAGCAAGATGGATTGTATCTACTCCATATTTTGATATCTGCAATGCAATATCAGAAATATTATTTCCAATAACTATTGCCTCAAGATCACAGTTTAATTTACCTGCAAGTTTTTTACCACTCGACAACAACTCCAAGCTAATGTCAACTACTTTACCATTGTCCGTTTCACAAAACACAAAAACATTTCCTTCCATTTTATTTTGTTTTATTATTATCCGATTACATGAGCGTTTATCAATTCCCCTACCATTAAATCAATACTATCTTGAGAATCATCCAACACTTTAGCTTCACTTACTTTCATCACGATACTCTCTACTTTATTCACCTTTGTTGGAGAACCGGCAAGTCCTATCTTAGATATTTCAGCTTTGATATCCTCAACATTCCATTCAGGGATATGCAAATATGGTCTTTGTTCAACCAACTCCTTAATAAAATCTTCTTCTCTAGAAAGCTCAGTATTAGTTCTAGCATGTTTGTACTTGAGTAGTTTTTTAACATTCCGTGACCGACACTTATCAAATGTTCCATTTACTGTCATTAAAACAGGGATTGGAGACTTCACTATTTCAACACCTTTATCCAATCGTCTCTTAACTGTGATATCATTCTCTCCTAACTCTATCAGCTCCTCGATATAAGTAACTTGAGGAAAATCAATTTTTTCTGCTGTTTGGGGACCTGTTTGAGCCGTATCACCATCTATAGCTTGAACTCCTGCTAAAACCATATCTACATCACCAATCTTCTTAATCGTCATTGCCAAAGTATAGCTCGTAGCCAAGGTATCCGCACCACCAAATCTCCTGTCTGAAACCATCATCCCATAATCTGCTCCTCTATAATACCCTTCTCTTACGATATCCGCTGCCCTCTTGGGTCCCATAGTCAATATAATCACCTGTGTCCCCGGCAACTTGTCTTTTACTTGCAACGCAAATTCAAGAGCATGTAAATCATCGGGGTTAAATATCGTAGGTAATATACCTCTGTTTACCGTTCCGTCAGGCTTCATAGCATCCGGTCCGACATTTCTCGTATCCGGTACTTGCTTTGCCAATACAACAATTTTTAATGGCTTCATTCTATACTTTTTTTGTTAACAGAACACAAAAATAATATTTTAAATCAAGTTTTTTATTTTTAGTCATTATAATTTACAATTTGAAATGAATCTAAGAAACTAAACCTAAATATATACAATACTCCTATACAACTAACGCACTTTACTTTACACCAAACAAAACATATTTTTCAAACAATTAGATATAATATTAAAAGGCTAAGCAATAGCTAAAAACACAAATAATATTTCAAACCAAATACTATTTTGGGGTTTTGCTACTTACTTTTTACAGCAATTATTCCAACAAAACTACAGTTTTACTTGTTTATAATTAAGTTTGCCTTATTTTTGCAATTTTTCATTCTGTTTACGAACTTGAATGAACCTATAAAGAATTAACTATTTTAATTATGACAAAACCACATTCATTTCATATCCCGGTAATGGGTTTAGGCTTTACTGTCGATTCGCCAATAAAAGTAGCTCAATATGGTATTGACTCTGTAATATCAATTGGTGACGATATGTTGCTTGAAAAAATGAGAATGATGTATAGCGAATTATTTGAAATTCCTTATCAAGAGATTTCTGATAGAATTGATGATTTTAGAGCTAAGCGTATAACATCGTACTTGAATCTGGTAAACGATATCGTGGAAACTAAATTTGAAGAAATAAAAAATGCTACATTTGATAAGGCAGATGAAATCAAAAAATATTTCAATATGCTTCCCGATACCTCTGAAATCAAAAATGAGTTTTATAAACTTACCGAAAAATATCTTAATTTTAATGATTTTAGCGATTGGATAAAGGAACACCTATCTGTAGGGAGTATAGATGTCAATATAATGACAAAACTCGATCGTGAATATTATGACAAAAAAGGAAACAAGCTACCGGTTGAGTACAATGATGCCCATGCCGCACTAAGAGGATTTGCAGAAAGTAATCTCGAATCATCTATCGTATTGTCTGCCGGGATGAACCCTCGCCTCTATGGATACATAGGAAAATTTGAAGATTTTTATCCGGATGAGAATGGTTATATCAAAAAGAAAATTGTTTTAAAAGTAAGCGATTATCGTTCTGCATTAATCCAAGGAAAGTTTTTGGCAAAAAAAGGTATTTGGATATCAGAATACAGAATAGAATCCGGTCTCAACTGTGGTGGACATGCATTTGCCTCAGATGGATATCTTATGGGTCCTATTTTGGAAGAATTCAACAAACACAGAGAAGATTTGGAAGCGGAAGTTTTTAAAATACTATCTCAAGCTCTAATAAAACAAAACAGAGTAGTGCCTAACAAACCATTAAAATTGAAGCTTACCGCTCAAGGGGGTGTAGGTACAGCCAATGAACATGAATTTCTACTAGAGCATTACAATGTTGATTCAGTTGGATGGGGTTCTCCTTTTCTACTTGTTCCTGAAGTTACAACCGTTGACAAAACCACATTGCAACAATTAGTAGATGCCAGAGAAAACGATATATACCTAAGCAATATTTCTCCCTTGGGAGTTCCTTTTAATAGCCTGAGAGGCGATACAGGTGAGATTGCAAGACTTGAAAAAATAGCAAAAGGAAGACCGGGAAGTTCTTGCCCCAAACTTCATTTAAACTTTAATACCGAATTTACAGAAAAACCAATTTGCACAGCTTCACGCCAATATCAAAGACTAAAAATAAAAGAGCTAAATTCCAAAAATTTAAATCCTCTTGATTACAAAAAAGAATTTGATGATATAACTGCTAAATCTTGCCTTTGCGTCGGTCTTGGCACTTCTGCCTTGGTACAATATGATATTGAAAGAAAGGTCGAAGGAAATGCGGTACTTGTATGTCCGGGACCAAACACCGCTTATTTCAATAAAAAATCCACTTTAGAGGAAATGAGTTCACATATATATGGCAGAAAAAATATAATGCCATTTGAGGACAGACCAAATATGTTTGTAAAAGAATTGAAACTATACATTGATTATCTAAATGATCAGATTGAGAAATCCAAGGACAAAATGGATAAAAAACAAGATAAATATCTAAATGCTTTTGTTTCAAACTTAAGAGATGGGATAGAGTATTATAAAAATTTATTTAATACTATTTCCGAAAAATTCAGCAATTCAATAGATACTATTAACGCAGGTATAAAATTTCAAGAAAACAGATTAAACAAATCAGAAGAAGAAATAAAAAGTTTATCTTTAGAAATTGCATAAATTTACATCAAAAATATTAGCACGATTACATACTCATGCAGTTCTGATTTCATTCCCTATTTCAAAACTATAGCAGTATAATGTATAAACATCCTGTAAGTTTGGCTTGATATGCTACCAAGCCAAACTTACAGGGATCGCGTGCTATCTTATCTCTCTACTAAAATCTTAGCTATACTTACATCCTCGCCTTGTATGAATTTGATAAAATATACTCCTGACTGCAATGCCGAAACATCAAGACGGTCAAATTCTTTTGACTTTTCTATGAGTATCTGGTCTGCTTGGTTGTATATTTCTATCCTGTTTATCTTTTTACTCGTATTCTCGATTTGGATATAGTCAGTCTGTAGACGGATTTTCACAAACTTTTATCCATTATTTTTTATTTAGTCCTTTTATATAAATTACATAATTTTTAAATTTTAATAACTTTGTGGACAGACACTATTTAATAACTACATTGTCTATCTCCCAAGTAGCGGTAGCAGAGTCTGTAGAGGAATATTTAAATCCAATATATATCTTTTGACCTGCATAAGTAGATAAATCAACACTAGCAGCTGTCCATGCCCAGTTACCTTCGGATTTTGTATAAGTTAATTCAGTCCAATCTGAGCTTATAGCAGGATCATTTGATGCTGTAGAAATATAAACTTGCATCGCAGGACCATCATACTTTGTCGCATTATCAAAATTCAATTTAGCTGTATTATTTCCAGCCAAATCAATTTGTGGAGTGATTAACCAATCTTCATTTGCGTATCTGTTACTGCTAGCATAACCTGAAACTTTCGCACATGATTTAGGATTGCCATATGTTGGGCTATAAACCCACTTCTGGTCTCCTGTAACACTTACTACAGTCCACTTATCAAGATTACCTCCTTCAAAATCATCAGAAAACAATCCGGTAGCCGGTGGGGCGTTACCACCTTCTACATCATCCAAATTTCGGATAAATACTTGATATTTATCACCGTATTGGCTAACAACGGCAGTAACTTTTACTGTCCCTGTAGGTAATGCTGATTCAGCAAAAGTAGCATAAGTACTTGTATGAAGATTTACAGAACCGGTTGCATCTGTCAATAGTACATCAAAGTCCTTATATATATTGCCACCTGATATACCGGCATCCTTCACATATACAAGAGTTGATTCCCATGCATCTGCATTATCCAATATCTCCTGTACTGTAGCTGTTCGGGGTGTAATACTTCCTGTTCCTACCACCGTTGCTGCTTCAATTTCTACATTATTAAACTGCAATAAATTTTTGTATTCTGATGTTTCCAAATTGCTTACTACTATTTCTACTTCGTCATTCAAATTAAAGTCATGGTTAGCAACAAATCTAATAGCGATTCCTGCCGTTTCATCTTGAATAACCATATTTTTTCCCGGAAGATTTTTATTTTCTATATCCGAAATCACAACGCCTTTTATTTTTACTTTATCTGACATTATTGTTTGACCGTTAGCGAACATATCCCTTACTGATTTTATTGTTATCAGAGACTCGTCTCCCGAACTACTTCCTCCACATCTTTCTTTATCAAATTTAATATCGTCCAAACTCCTGATTGCACCTTGAAATCTTTTACATTCAAAAGCTTGATCATTGTATTTATAAATTCCAAGTACACAAACTAGGCTACCGTTTCCTGCCGGTAATGTATCCGATGCAAATTCAGCATAACCACTAGTTCTAATGATAAATTCATTCTTTGAACAATCAGCTAAAGTTCTGCTTTTGTCATCTTTTGTGACGCCATCAGCAAATGTAAGATTCAAGTTATCTTTTTTAAATTGCACATTACTAAATTTAATCAAGGTACTAATATCGTACTCATCAAAATCACAGATTTTCATTTCTTTTGGTGCAACGAAATTATGCAATGATCCCCCAACAATATAGGTATTCAGATCTTTACTCAAAATACTTATCATGTTACCTTCAGATATTGTCCAACCCAACTGAACTACGCCCCTATTACTACCTAGAACCAAACCTTTTGCTTTTACAAAAACTCTTCTTCCAACAGGAAATTTGCCATATAAATTTCTACCATCAATCAAAATTTCAATTCCCGAGGTAGAATCCTGTACAACAATTTTTTTATAAAAATTTCCAAGACTATCGTTTGCAATAACAACTGCGCTAAACACCATATCTTCTTCAATCTTATAATTAAGATTGGAGCCAAGCAAATCTTTTATTTGCCTTATACTGGTATTAGTGGTAATATCAGGGTCGGTAAAAGGAAAATCCGGCTCATCAAATTTTTTATCAACACAAGAGTTAAAAACAAATGCTCCGAGTATAGCTATAAAAAGTAAATTAATTATTTTTTTCATTTTAAAAGTATTTATTGTTTTATTAATTTTATTGTTTTTTTACATTCTAAAAGTCACACTTATAAAGTAATTGGTCCCATAAGCATAAAAATATTTTGACGGAAATCTACTGATATCTTTTGAAGCGTAATCAAATCTAAACTGCTCATATCCTCCCGTAATAAAATTTGTATTATTGAGTATGTTACTAATTCCTACATTAAGATAAATATATCTTCTATGTGACAATTTAAAAGACTTCCCTCCAAAAAAATCTAGAGTATAATTAGACGGTAATTTCTCTTGGCTAATCACCGAATACCACAAATCGGGATTACTTTCTTTATCAATACCGTTTACAGCATTGTTTGTCCTCCTATCCGGAAAGAAATCCAACCATATATCATCAAAATAATTAAATGACAATGTAGCAAACCAATATTTAGGAGAATTATACCTCAAACCCAAGGACATTGCCTTTTGCGGTGTGCCCGGTATTCTAAAATTCTTCATATAGACTGTTCTATCTGTTAACACCTTTGCATTATTATCTTGTGCTATAGTCGCTTTGGGTCTATTGTTATAAAAATATTGTCCCAATGCAGCTACACCACTAACAGATAAGGAAGAAGTAACTTTTACTTCAGCACTCAATTCAGATCCCAAATGCACTTCATTTATCCCATTCATTATATAATTCACAAAACTGCGTTGTCCATCATGATAAAAACTTCTTGTAGCCAATTTATCGTTTATAGTCGTATAATACCCCAAAGCTTTCAATGAAATCTGTGGACTTTTGTATACATAAGCTGCTTCTCCACCTAGTATTTTTTCAGATTTCAGGTCATCTACCACTTCATTCCTTGTTCTTGCAGACAAAAATGCTGCTCTTGCGAAAGGTGCTTTTGTCATCATTACACCATTGATAAAAATATAATTCCTACCATTTATTTTGTATGTCAACCCTGATTTCAGACCATAGTCCAAGAAACTGTGAACATCGCTTTTACCAAAAGAGTTTTTAGGAAATTTTCCATTTTTGTAATGTCCGTCTCTGAAAAAAGATGTACTACTTACTTCAAAAGCTACGTAAGCATCTATTTTATCAAAACTGAATAATCCTTTTGCCCATCCTTTTGCAATTGTGGTGTTTATATCATAATTGTAGCCATAATCATCGCCAATTCTGACAATTCTATCAGGATTATTCAAATCGTATTGGATCTTGTCATTGTCATTTGGAAAATCTCTTTCAGCAAATTTATCCCTGTTGATATAAAATGTTCCTCCTAATAAATCTTCCAATACCTGATAATGATGTGTTTTTTGTTGAACATAATTCAATCCGCCAAATATGCTTGTATTATCTCCCAAAACAGTTTGAAGATTCGTATTGAACGAAAGTTTGAAAGGGTCTCTATGTTGAGATTGGAGTACGTAATTAGAAAATCTCTCGTCTGTAATATCGCCATCATAACCTATCTCTTTAAGTAGTGAATTGCCTCCCAAACGATTATATTCATATATTGAGTTCCAATCAATTTGCTTCAAATTTTCATTCTGTCCGAACAATTCTTTCAATCTCTGATTAGCAATATCATCTCTTTGATAACTTGGCATATATCTATAATAATCGGGTCTTGGGTCAGGAGCATTGTACCAGTCCAATCTAGATCCTCCATATTCTCCTGTCTGCATACCAACACTCGTATTCAACTCGGTATCACTGTTTATTTTCCACACATGTTTTAATATCACTATTGGCTGAATGCTGTTACTCTCTCTTGAATTTCTCTTCTTCCCATCTTGATATCCCCAATATGAATTATAATAATTTGACCCCGCCAAATTATACATCTCTCTAGTTGCACCACCTGCACCGCCTCTTCTATTGGGAGAAACCAATGCAACCAAATTGATTACCTGATTAGCTCCTAATCTCCTATCTATACTTACAAAGCCTGCGTAAGCATCATAGAAAGTCCCGGGTTTAAACCCTTCCTGAGCCCATCTTCTGGAACCGGAAATAGTAAAAGCCCAACCATTCTTCATCATGCCTGTAGAATAGGTTGCCATCAATCTATTTCTGTACGAACGATTGGATATTGCATAAGAAACTCTTGTTTGCTTCCAATGATCTGACGCCATCAAACTAACATTTGTGGCTCCTGCTAAACCACCGAAATCAAAATACGATGGTTCTAGAGAAGTATTATTTTGTTTCCTTCTCATCACATCATTCAAGCCTCCCCAAATACTCCATGCTATAAAACCATCATCCAAATTATTCATTTGCATACCATTAAGAGACATTGAGCCATATTGATTGCCCAGTCCACGCACTCTAAACCTAGCCACACCAAAATTATATGCAGCTGTTCTACTAAAAATATCCCAAGAAGATGTCAATAAACTTGAGACTCTTTCGCTTTCACTATCCTCTGACAACTCCGTTTCATCCAAAGAGACAAAATCATCTTCGTCTACGTCAGACAATGGGTATAGACTTACTGTTCCTAAGTCAACTTCATTACTAATTTTACCGTTGGCACTGCCAAAGTACGATTCATATCCATCCACAGTAAAAGAAAGATTGATTATCCCTTCGTTTTCTGATATCAGGGTGAAAAACCCATTTTTATCAGTAAATGCTACTATACTTCCTCCTATTTCTTCAACTTTAACTCCGGAAATTGGAGTATTGCTCACAGCATCTTTAACCGTACCCGAAACAGTAATCTGCCCATAGCCGGTTATATTGCCAAGTATAAGTATAAATAAAGGGAGTAAAATTGAACTAATTCTTTTCATTTGTTAATATTTTACTAATTATATTATATTCCGAAATAATTTTTTCAAAACTTCTATATCATAACAAAACACAAATTAAAACTTTTTCTAATGTATATTTTGCTGTTAAACTTAAAATTGATTCCAAACAACTATTCATCATCAAAAATCAAGCATATCACTCTGCAAATTTACTAAAATAAATATTCTATTTACTATAATTAGTGTTAAAGGTGATATTACTTTGTTTGGTAATGAGCATTGGGTATTATTGTAAAAAGAAAACTAGCTGCCAGCAGAACAATTGACAACACAACCAAAGCTATTCCTAGTCCATAACAATCTGTCAATACACCAATACTTAATGCCAATACAGACGCGATAATTGTTTTCAGCAAGGATTGAGCAGAAATAACCGAAACTAAAGAATCATTAGGAACATTATCAGCGATATAACCTGTTAAAATTGGTTTTCTTATATTCTCAATTATATATATTCCAACAAATAAAATCAAGGAAAGTATCCAAATGCCAAAATAGTAAAATACACCGGCAAATACCCCAAATCCAAAACCTGTTACAAGAGTTACAAATACTATATTATAACCTTTCAAATGCTCTAACTTTGAGGCCATTTTAGATGCCTTTGATGTAATAAAATAGAGTAAAAAAAATAGAAATCCAACGATTAATCCATTTTTCTTTTCGATACTATCGTCAAAAAACACAGGTATTATCATTGCCACTTTAACCATAAGAGGCTGAATATAGTCTTTTATTGCGCGTAGATAGGCTGTATGTAATGCTGAGGTATTGACAATATTTAATACATTTGGTCGCTTCAATGTAATGGCTAGTGCTTTGATGCTTTTAATAAAACCAAAATCTTTTTTATCAATTAGTGAAGTCTTATCCAATTCTCGTGGATAAGATATAATCAAAATCAAATTCAATAAATAAGGAACAATAGAATAAATAAAAACACTTGAGTACACACCGCTGTAAAAAACAATCAATCCGGCAATTAAAGAAGAAATAGCAGAACCGATTTGCGACCATGATCTGGTATGTCCGTAATAAAGAATTTTCTGTTTCTCCCAGCCCTTCAATTTCAGATAATCCATTATCATCCCCTTGTGCGTACCCGTCCTAAATGCATCCCCTACCCCATATAGTATAAATGCTAATAGAAATGTATAAAAACCTGAAGAAATGTAAAAAATAAAAAATGATACGATATATGCAAATAGTGAAGCAATTAAAGATTTTTTACGCCCATAAGTATCTGCCAATACGCCTGAAGGTATTTCAAAAATATTAATAAATATCTCTCGTATAGCATACAAAGTACCAATCTGAGTATAAGACAAATCTTTTTCGAGCAAAAATAAAATAAAAAAAGCATCAAAAAATCGCAGATTCTTTAAAAATCCATATAAAGAAAATTTATAGTATTGTTTATCTTTTACAAAATCACTCATACTATTTTATTCAAGTCTTTTTAATTCTTTTCTCACTCTTGCTTTGAATGCAGCGCTACTGTTAGCTCTATGAAGTTCAATTAAAGAAATGACTTCACCCTTTAACTCAGGGTACTTCATTACAATATTGCAGAGTACCGTGATAGAAAAAGTTCTTACAGCTGTCATCTCTTTTGTGTCATTTATATAATTAAAACACAACTCATAAACTATACCATCATACTCCTCCGGTATATCAATCACTTGCAATAACCTAATAACATTTCTTTTAACCGAGTTATGAACAGGTCTCCTCAAAACGCCTAACATCTCTTCGACATAAGGAAGAATAAGCTTTGGCTTTTTTTCGCCTATTATTGTCATTGGCCATGAAGCATTCTGACATAATCTATAATCATCACTAAAAAAGCAATCCATTAATTCAGTCATTTGATTAGGATTGTTTCTTACCTTTTTCACAATTGCATCACGATTCATCTTTGTCTGTGGCAAATGCAATATTTGACGTATTGTTTCCATACAAAAACAAAACTAATAAATAATAATCAGCCCACAAAATCTAATACCATTATACAATACAAAATAAATATATTTCCTGTAAGCTCCTAGAGGTTTTTATGATATTATATCTGCCCTTAAAGTCATTAAAAATCACATATTTCTATGGTCATCTAAAAACTTTTCCAGACCTATATCGGTAAGTGGATGATTTAACAATCCGAGAATTGATTTCAAAGGACTAGTGACAACATCCGCACCATATTTAGCACATTCTACTATCTGTCTAGGGCTTCTTATCGACGCTGCCAATATTTCCGTATCGTACAGCTGTATCGAATATACTTCTGCAATCTCCTTAATTAACTCTATTCCATCCCATGTAATATCATTTATTCTACCAATAAAAGGAGAAAGATATGTTGCCCCTGCTTTAGCGGCGAGAATAGCTTGCCCCGTTGAAAAAACCAAAGTACAATTAGTTTTTATCCCTCTATCTGAAAGATGTCTTATCGCTTTTATTCCATCTTTAATCATCGGTATTTTAACAACAATATGCTCAGAGATACTAACTAATTCCTCCGCTTCCTTTATCATTCCTTCAAAATCAGTTGAAATCACTTCTGCACTCACATCATTTTGCACTATATCACATATTGCAGCATAATGTTTAAAAATATTATTTTTACCTTTGACTCCTTCTTTTGCCATTAAGGATGGATTAGTCGTAGCTCCATCCAAAATTCCTAATTCTTTGGCTTCAATAATCTGACTTAAATTAGCAGTATCTACAAAAAATTTCATCTGTTTTATTTTTTATGATTCTACCTGAAATTTAATAAAAACTAAAATTTGCAAAATATTTTTCACTTGCTTGCCATATTAGTTTCTTATAATCAAAAAATAGTAGAATCTGTTTATTAAATAAAAGTGTTTATTACAATAAGCAACAAAAGTAAAACAAAAAAAGCCAAAACAATCATACTGTTTGGCTTTTTTTTATAATAGTACAAATCCGTTAATGTAATAGTTCGTACATCCTCTTACCTATTTCAGCAGGAGAAATTACTACACTAATTCCATTTTCAGCTAATATTTTGTTTTTTGCTTCAGCAGTATCTTCTTTACCACCGATGATGGCACCTGCATGTCCCATTGTCCTGCCGGCAGGAGCTGTTTGTCCCGCTATATATCCGACAACAGGTTTTGTACCGTTCTCTTTTATCCATTTAGCTGCTTCCGCTTCCATTGTACCACCGATCTCACCTATCATAATGATACCTTCAGTTTCAGGATCTTCCATCAACATTTTTACTGCATCAAGAGTAGTCGTGCCCGGTACAGGATCTCCTCCAATACCAATACAAGTTGACTGCCCCATACCTGCTCTTGTCACTTGGTCAACCGCTTCATAAGTTAATGTCCCGGATCGTGAGACTATACCAATCGAACCTTTTCTATGTATAAAGCCCGGCATAATTCCCAATTTTGCTTCTCCCGGGGTAATGACACCGGGACAATTAGGTCCAATCAATGTAGAGTCTTTATCTTTCATAAAAGAATCCACTTTTAACATATCTTGCACAGGAATGCCTTCAGTTATTGCAACGACAATTTTTATGCCTGCATCTACTGCTTCCATTATTGCATCTGCAGCAAATCGTGGCGGAACAAATATAATCGTAGTATCTGCGTCCACTTTTTCAACAGCCTCTGCAACAGTATTGAAAACAGGTCTATCTAAATGCGTCGAACCACCCTTTCCGGGTGTAACTCCTCCTACGACATTTGAGCCGTATTCAATCATTTGCTTAGCATGGAAAGTACCTTCATTTCCGGTAAATCCCTGGACAATAATTTTTGAATCTTTATTTACTAATACACTCATTTGGTTTATTTATTTTTGAAGTAGTCATTCTCAACTCCTTCTATTTTACAATATATACTTCTTCATTTTCTTTGTGCATAAAATACTTTTCTCTTGCGAATCGTACAATATCCTTATTCAAATTGTATTTTTCTTTTAATACACTGTCGTATTTGGTCATATAATCACTCTTATCGTTCTTCAACTCTTCGATTCTGTTTGTCAGTTTATACTGCACAAACATGTTTTTACTATCAAAAAATAGCATCCAAACAATAAATGCTACTAGTACAAGTCCGTATTTATTGAGCACAATCGCACGCAAAAGCACAAACTTGTTGTGTTCGGTATTGGGTTTATTCATGGGATGTTTTAGTTTTTCAGATGCAAAAATAACGGTTTAAATATTAATGCATCATATTTGTAAAATTATTTATTTATATATTTATTATTTTAATTGTTTATAAATTACAATCTGTTTTAATCCAAGCTCCATTTATCAAACTTAAACTAAGGAATAAGAATTGCAACTTTTATTATTATCTTTTTTTAATATCTCTTCCGGGAAAATACCCCATATCTCCAAGATCTTCTTCAATTCTCATCAATTGATTGTATTTGGCTATTCTGTCCGATCTGGAACCTGATCCAGTCTTTATCTGACCGGCATTCATACCCACTGCCAAATCAGCAATAGTAGTATCTTCCGTTTCTCCGGATCGATGACTAATCACATTAGCAAATGATGCATTTTTCGCCATATTTATTACATCCAAAGTCTCAGTCAGAGTACCTATTTGATTCAATTTAATCAATATTGCATTTGCTGATTTTTCTTCTATCCCTCTGCTAAGTCTATCTAAATTCGTGACAAAAATATCATCTCCCACTACTTGCACTTTATCTCCAACCTCTTTGTTGAATAAGCTCCATCCACTCCAATCATCTTCTGCCAATGCATCTTCAATAGAAATAATCGGATATTTATTTATCCATTCTTTCCAATATGCAACCATCTCTCTTGATGTAAGTTTATCCCCTGAAGATTTTTTCAAATGATATACTGCTTCATCCTCAAGATAATATTCAGAACTTGCCGGATCAAGAGCGATCATAATATCTTCTCCGGGTCTATATCCTGCTTTTTCAATAGCGTATAATATTGTCTCAATAGCCTCCTCATTTGACTTTAAATTTGGTGCAAAACCTCCCTCATCTCCTACATTTGTCGAATACCCTTTATCTTTAAGTACTTTCTTTAAATGATGAAAAACCTCTACTCCCATTCTCAATGACTCCGAAAAATATTCGGCACCTATCGGCATCACCATAAATTCCTGAAAATCTATGCTGTTATCGGCGTGCGAACCTCCATTTAATATATTCATCATAGGAACCGGTAAGGTGTGAGCACCTGCTCCTCCAATATATCTGTAAAATGGCATGTTAGACTCATGAGCAGCTGCCTTAGCCACAGCCAATGACACACCCAATATCGCATTTGCTCCAAGTTTGGCTTTATTTTCCGTACCATCCAACTCTATCATCATTTCATCTATCCTGATTTGATCCAATACATCCTCTCCAATCAATGATTCCCTGATTATTTCATTAACATTTTCACAGGCCTTTAATACGCCTTTACCCATAAATCTGTTCTTATCACCATCTCGTAATTCAACCGCTTCGTGTTTACCTGTTGAAGCTCCGGAAGGGACTATCGCTCTTCCCATAACACCACTAGCTGTCAAAACATCAACCTCTACTGTGGGATTCCCTCTGGAGTCTAATACTTCTCTTGATCTAATATCTATTATATTACTCATATTATTTAATTTTAATCTATTATTACTCATCAATAATAGCTCCGGCAAAGGTAAAACTATTTTTTAATAAAACAAAACATATTACCATAAAATGCAATATGTTTATTTTTTACTTTTCTTTTCACTAGGGTAAATATCACCAAAATCATCACTATATCTAAGTCCAAAACCCGATTTATTCTCCCAAACTGTTTGAATCTCATCAAATTCTCTATTATAAAAGAGTCTCAACCTTAAATTTTTATTCTTCGTTAAGAATAATTCTATATTAACATTACCACCGGAGATAAAATTATTTCTATTATTAAAGTCAGATTTTCCTGTATAATCAGTTCCAAGTTGAACTTTTATTTTATCATCCAAGAGCCAAAAAGTAGCATTCAGATTATGGTATTGCGGCAGAATATTGTGGTCTTCCGTGGGTATAATTGAAGAGCTATTTGTAGAATTAAGAGAAAAGTCAACTCCCGAAATGACATCAGAACCGATAATTGCTTCTGACAACAACCCTGTAATATATGATGACAGTTTTGTAGTCAACCATTCACTTATCGTATTGATACCACCACTTGCCAAAAAGCCGCTATTTCCCAGATTGCCAACAAGATTTTCATCGGGGAGGAAACTACCCCAAACGAGAAGCCCTACCACTTGTGTATATACTGCATTTTGTGAAGACTTTAGCTTTTGCAATTTACTTACTACTATACTACTTATGCTATTATCAACATTACTGATATTAAAATCAAAATCAATAACAGGGTGCAAAAGAGGCCCTGTCAACATAGATGTAAGCGCTACATCCCCCTTGTAATTTCTTTTACCATCCGGCAAATACTCGGAAATGAAATTTGCAAGTGAAACGTGCTTTGCTGAATAGTCAGCTTTGATATCCATCAATCCCTTAAACGGGTCTCCATACCAATTGATAGTACTTCCTTGGCGTATTGAAAACTCTTTATTTACCAATTCATACAAAGTAAACAAGTATTTTCCTTTGGTAAACTTAAAATCTCCATACATCTCAATATCGCGATCTTGACTAACCAACAATCTTATTAGACCAATTCCTTTTCCCACCAAATTATCCCCTGCGTTTGGATCCATTATTATTTTCATATTTGCGGCTTCTGTGATTTTGATATTCATATCCACATCAACTCCTTTCAACTTATTTTTTATTTGCTTTTTAGCTTTAGATTTCTTTTCATTTTTGTAGTTAATAAATGACTTATCAGCTGAATCGACATATAGTTTTACCGGAATTGTCAGACTTGTACCTTCACCCGTCTCCGAATCTATATCCATATAGACAATTTTACTAAACATCCCTTTGAATGTAGCATCTACCCTTCCTATAGCTCTGCCCCAATAATCAGGATTCATTTTTTCAGTTGTATTAAGAGCGATTATCCTATCCGAATGGAGGGTGACATCAACACCAAAATGTTTAAATCTATCGTAAGTTATACCTCCTTTTGCAATCCCTTTATTGCCCAATTCATCTGTAATAACTGCACCGGACATATCGATTCCTTTATCATTAAACACAAATTTTTGATTGTCAAAAAAATAAGGGACTCCTGTATAATTTATTGTTGTTTGTCCATTGTAGACTTCTCCGTTGCCTGTAATACTCACTTTTTGAAAAGGTCCAAACACTCTCAATTGAGCACTTACAACACCCTGCGTATTGGAAATACCATCAGCAATTATATTTTCGAGAAACTCAAGTGGGAATCTATTGACTTCAAAACCTCCAAAGAATACTTTTTCTTTTATATTGTAAAACCCCCTTGATTTAATCGAAGAGCTCGCATCATACAATCCAAAATTAAAGACCAACTTACTTCTATTTACAGTATCTAGTGAGATTTTAGTATCCATTGAGCCATAATACTTGTTATTTATCTTCAGATCAGGTATCTGCAAATCTCCTTCAATATATTTCTCTTTAAAGATATTATTCACCTGAATAAATCCATTTGTTTTACCTGTAAAATTCAATTTCTTATACTTCAATAATACATTAACAATACCTATATCAAAATCAGCCAATTCCACTTCTATCCCTTTATTTTTATTTATATCTTTTATAATAAACTTACTTTCATCTTCACTAACCACAAAATCTGTCAGATTGATATAATTTTTACCAATGGTTATCTTGTTTTGTCCTGAAAATTCTAAATTGTCCTCAATAGCCAGAATATGCCCACCGTATATTTCTATTCCAAAACTATCTTGAAATGGAATTGTCTTTCCTGATAAAGCTATATCTCTAATATTTTTACCTATTGAATCTACTGAAAATTGAAAAAACAATTCTTCCTGATTCACATCTGTATCAAAACTTATTCTGTGAATTCCGGTATTATTATACATGGCTTTTTCTCCACTTAGACTAAAATCACCATAACCCTGATACAAGTTAAAATCCGAGGCAAATCCCTCAATATTATTACCGTCATATTTAAGTATATCAATATTCAATTTCAACATAAGACTATCCCTTCTATGATCTGCAGTTCCTGCCAAACTCAAATTATTAAATTTAATTTCTTTTCCAAAAAGAATTTCAAACAAGTCTTTAGAATCAGGAATATCGAGATTAAAGTCATAATAATAGCTCTTATAATCATCCTCATTTATCAAATCTTTTTTTAATCCAACAATAAATTTGGAAAAGTTTCTATTGAATATATTGTATACCGCATTTGGGATACTTTTCAATTTGTATCTTCCATCAAAGTAAAATGTAAAAATATCAGAATCTATATCTATATATCTCTCTCGATTGTCACCAATGACTGAAGAAACATTCAATGAATCTATCACTATTTCTTTTTCTTTATTGGACAAAGCAAAGTCTTTCATAAACATTTTGCCCGAAAAGTTTTCAATATCAGAGCCAATAAAATCCATATTAACTTCGCCTTGTACCTTAAGTGGCCTTTTATAGAGCTTTAGAGCATATAGATCCAGCATATTAATTGATGCCTTAAAATTATACAAGGGGATAGAATCTTCAATATCTATCAAACCATCCAGTTTTATATCGATATTATCATCAAGAACAGATAGATTTCCGTTAATTTTTTTTGATTTTACTATTCCATTGAAACTAATATCTTTATATTTGTATCCATTATATTCAAACGAATCTATTTTAGCATTCATTTTAGCATTGGCATTTGCAGAATTAAATCCTCGTCCATCTTCAATATTGCCTTTAACAGATAATTTTCCTATTTTTTCATTGTTCAAAAAACGACCTAGATCAAAATTATCAAGAGCCAAATCGCCGCTATATTTCAAATCGTCTCGATGATTCCCAATTTCCATTTCCAGATCAAAAGAAGAACTTCCCAAATCAGATAATAGAACTCCGGAAGCACTAAAATCTTTGAGTAAACCTTCAAACTCACCGATATATTCTATATTGCCAAGCCTCTGAAAATTATTGCCAAAATGTATTTTGTCAAAAAGAGAAAATAAATAGCTGGAAGATGAAGATAATTTCGTATCAGTAAAACTCAAGTACTCCTTTCCTTTTTCCAAGATATTTTTCAAATAAAAAGCTGTTTTTAGATAGAATTTATTTTCAATATTAACATTAAACCCTTTAGACTTTAGTCCATTCAAATAACCTTTAACGCTACCATTAAAACTAATGGTTCTATTTCTATTATCAACAAGAGGTGAACTATCTTTTACCTTCCTTGCAAAATATAAAATATCCTTAAATTTCAAAAAGCTATTTTTAAAATTTGCTTTAATAAAAACTTTATCTTGAAAAAATTTCAAATCTTCTTTGCTTTTAAAATCCAAAGAAATATCACCGACTATTCTTGAATTGCTAGTCTTAACCTTCAATCCTTCAAAAACAATTTTATTATTGTTAACGACGCCGCTATCTACTACCATATTATCAATATAAAAGCCTTCTTTCTCTCTCAAGCTAAGTTTTTTCAGGGAATAAGTCAATTTTCCAGTACTATCCTCTTGAATATCATGCAGAAGCATATTCAAATCTTTAAAATGCATATTATTGACATCCAAATAAGAAAACTCTTTCGCTAGTCTTCTTTTTGCATTTTTTCTATTGTACGAAAAATCTCCCTCTTGTATATTGAGATGCCCTATATTAAAGGACAATCCAATATCAATCAAGTTAGTACTTTCTATTGCTTTTCTTGCCGGATGATCATTAGTTTTTTTATTGAATACATTCAAAACAGGCCGATACAAATCTATGCTCTTAACATCTACATATTTGCTACATAAATCAATTTCATCAAATACTACAGCTGCTTTTTCAATATCCACAATCATATCATTTGGTTTGTCAAATAGTTTATTAGCTATAGAAATATTAGAAATATCAATTCTATCAATATTTAGTACTGAGCAATTAGTCTTCTTGCCGTTTTTGTTACTTAATCTAAAAATAAAATCTTCTAGGTTTGATCGCTCATCTCCCTCGTTTTTAATGTTATTTAGAACTGTATTTTCGAGTCTTATATTTGAGAAATCAAATTCATTAAAAACGACCATTGAAATTAAATTATTGACTAAACTTGTACTGAAAGATCCAGCTTGCAGCATAGGTTTATCATTCAAGTCGGAAATAGCAAAATCCTTAAGTTGAATACCTTGATTTATATTTAAAGAAACCTCATTTAACGAAACAGAATAACCAGTTTTATTAAAAATATAGCTACCTATATCAGTTGCGATTTTTTTTTGGATAAAAGGACTATTCAATGCAATTGCTATCACATTAAAAACTATCAATACAATAGTAAAAAGTTTTTTCAAAGACCATCTAAAGCCTTTCCTCTTTTTCTTTCCTTCTACTGTATCCAATATTTCATTTTTATCCTGACTCATTTATACTTTTCACGATATATTGACAAAATAACACCCTAAACCAAATAAACCGAGAGCGTGATGACAATATTTTTTAAAAATCTATTTTAACACAAATTAACTAAACAATCAGGCTGATATAATCATTGAATAACAATACTCAATTGTAAAGCCATTTTTTTCTTTTCTTCCAATAGTTTTTGATGTAATCTCATGAGCATGATAAACTCTTCCGAGTTTGTTTCTTGCTCTGACATTTTTTTATTATTCTCTTTTATTATTTTGTTTAGTTTTTTATAATTAAGCCTCATTACAGCTTGCTTGGTTTCTTCTACCTGATTCTTTTCAGGTGGTTTTTGCGTTTGCAGCTCCATACCTCTACTGGACCAATCCGCATAGTCATAAGGGTTCATAACAAGCTCTACATACATTTTTCTCACTTCACTATCATCATTGTTGGAATAGAATAATTGATCTGGAATATTTCCTCTCTCTCTTTCTTTTATTGTCAATTCTATCACCCGTTTATATGCTTTATTCTCAAAATAACTAAGCGTATCCATTATATTCATAATTATAAAGTCCGCCACCAACAATTGCTCTTCTTCATCAAAATACAAATGGCCCTTTTCCATCAAAACTTTTGTTACAGCTCTCTCTTGATATTCGTCGCTTCTAGCAAGCAAAGACTGTGAAGGTGCTGATCTTTTACCTACTTCGTCGACTACCTCCATAGAGGCATCAGATATATTTTCTCTTTGCCTTTTGTAAGCTTTATCCCTTATTTCTTTTTTGATTATCTTATTGGTTTCAGATACGATTATTTTTTCATCTATATCCAATAGATTACTGCATTCCTTTACATACATTGATCTAATCAAGGGATCACCAACTTTGGCTAAAGTAGCCACGATATCCTTGAGTATATAAGCTCTTTTAACAGGATCTCCTGAAGTTTCTTTCAATAAGAGTTGAGTTTTATATAGAATAAAATCTTTTTCATTTTCCTCAATAAACTTTAGAAACTCAGATGGACCTACTTCTTTCATAAAACTATCAGGGTCATGATTTTCAGGCAAAATCACAAGTTTAACCATGATATTCTCAGCCAAAATCAAATCCATCCCTCTCATCGCAGCATTTATCCCCGCTGCATCGCCATCGTATAAAATTTTGATCGTATTGGTATATCTTTTAATCAACCTGACTTGATCTGATGTGAGAGATGTCCCTGACGATGCAACAACGTTCTCAATACCGGCTTGAAACAAACTCAATACATCAGTGTATCCTTCAACTAAAATACAGTAATCAAGTTTACGAATTTCATTTTTCGCAAAATACAATCCGTAAAGTATTTTTCTTTTATTGTAAATCTCTGATTCGGGAGAATTGATATACTTGGGCAATTTAGGATTATTACCCATTATTCTTCCTGCAAAACCAATGGCCTTGCCTGTAAGATTATGAATAGTAAACATGACACGATTACGAAAGAAATCATAATCATTTTTGGATATTAGTCCAAGTTCCTTAAGAAATTCAGCTTTGAAACCATCTCTTGCAGCTGCATTAGTCAAATCTTTTGAATCGTCAATTGCAAAACCCAAATCAAACTTTTTGATAATAGACTCTCTAAATCCACGTTCTTTGAAGTAAGCAAGTCCTATATTAGTTCCTTGCTGTGTTTTAAATAGATTGTCAGAAAAGCGTTTTTTTGCCCATTCATTGACTACAAATAGACTATCTCTTTTCTCCTGAGTTTCTTTTTGTTCATCGGACATTTGGATTTCTTCCAACTCGATATTGTACATTTGAGCTATAAATTTTATAGCCTCAATATAGCTATAACCCTCATGCTCCATTACAAAATTGACTGAATTACCTCCTTTCCCACATCCAAAACATTTGAAAATATTTTTTGAAGGAGAAACTGTAAACGAAGGGGTTTTTTCGTTATGAAATGGACACAAACCAATAAAATTGACTCCTCTCCGCTTCAAACTAACGAAGTTGCCAACTACATCTTCTACCTTTGCAGTCTCAAAAACTCGTTCTATTGAACGTTTTGATATCAATTTAAATAATTTCTAATGAAAAAAAAATCTCCTTTATTCTATTGCTTTTTCAAGTTCTTCCGTCATCTCAAGATTATGAAAAACAGCCTGTACATCATCCAATTCTTCCAAATATTCAATTAGAGTTAATACTTTTGTTGCATCTTCGACATTTAATTCTGTCGTTGTAGTAGGTATCCTTTCCAACATAGCACTTTTGGGTTCAATCCCCAACTCTTCAAGTTTACTCTGCATATTTCCAAAATCACTAAAATCTATTGTGACTTCGATTTCTTTTGACTCTTCATCTACTTCAAATTCCTCCGCTCCTGCATCAATAAACTCCAATTCCAATTCTTCCAAATCGCGTTCTCCAGGTTCGATTACAAATATCCCTTTTCTTTCAAAAAGGAAACTTACTGACCCTGTAGTAGCCAAATTACCACCTCTTTTATTAAACACCGCACGAACATCACTAACAGTTCTTTGATTATTGTCTGTCATTGTCTCTACAAAAATAGCAACACCTCCCGGACCATAGCCTTCAAAAGTAGGTTGATACAAAGCATCATTTTTAGTCTCAACAGCCTTTTTGATAGCCCTTTCAATTGTATCCTTTGGCATATTAGCTCCCTTTGCATTGGCTACTGCCAAACGCAACCGAGGATTAAATTCAATATCCCCACTTTGTCCTTCTTTAACAGCGACACTAATCTCTTTAATTAGCCTGCCAAATATCTTTGACCTTTTGGCATCATTGGCGCCTTTCTTTCTTTTTATCTTCGACCATTTACTATGTCCTGACATATTATCTTGTTTTTCTGCAAAAATATACAATTATTGTGAATAATCAATATTATAGAATATAAAATAATCCTCCCAACAAAAAAGCCATTGCACAAAGATGCAATGGCCTTAAAATATCTTCACGTTTAACCCTATTCCTTTACTACTTCAAATGTAAGGTTAGCTACGACTTCTTTATGTAATTTGATTGTTGCTTTATGTGTACCTAAAGTCTTTACTTCTTCTTCTATTTCGATTATCTTTCTATCCACTTCAATACCAAATTCCTCTTTAAGTCTATTGGCAATCTGCACATTAGTCACACTACCGAATATCTTTTCAGTAGTTCCTGCCTTAGCACCTATAGTCAACACTTTAGCTTCGATAATCTCAGCATTTTGCTTAAACTCTTCAAGCATTTTTGCTCTTCTTGCTTCCTCTGCTTCTTTCAAACTACGAAGTTTGTTCATATTGGGTCTATTGGCTATTACTGCCAATTTTTGCGGAATTAGAAAGTTTCTTCCAAAACCATTTTTTACTTCCAACACATCATACTTTTCGCCCAATCTTTCTACTTCTTTTAATAATATAATTTTCATTTCAATATAATTTTTAAATTAAATATAAACATCATTTATTTCCATTTTCAATTAAAATTTGAAAACGAACTGAAAAATGATGATCTACTTCATATTATCAGCTACAAAAGGTAAAATCGCAAGATGTCTTGCTCTTTTGATTGCTACTGCAATTTTCTTCTGATACTTCAATGAGTTTCCGGTAATCCTCCTAGGTAAGACCTTACCTTGCGGATTGATGAACTGTAAAAGGAAATCAGGATCTTTATAATCTATGTATTTTATCCCAAACTTTCTAAATCGGCAATACTTCTTTCTTTGTTTGCCAATATTAGGATTATTTAAAAATTTTATATCTTCTCTACTTGCCATTTTAATTAATTTTCTTGGTTATACAATTTATTCCTCTTCAGATTTAACTGATTTAGCAACCGGAGCAGTAGCTTTTTTCTTCACTTCCTTAATCTCTTCTTTTAATTTTTCTTGCTTTCCTCCTTTTTTTCCAATCAAGCCTTTTCTTTTCTTGTCGTTATATTCAACTCCATGTCTGTCTAGCTTGACAGTTAAGAATCTCATAATTCTTTCATCTCTTCTTAGTGCTAATTCCATTTTAGGAATAAATTCAGGATTTTCATTTTGGTATTCTACACAATAGTACATACCTGTAGTTCTTTTTTTAATGGGATACGCTAATTGGCGTAAGCCCATCTCATCCACATTAACAATCTTGTTTCCACTTTCTTGGATAAGATTGACATATGTTTGAGCTGCCTCTTTGATTTCATCGCCTGACAGTACGGGATCGACGATAAAATTTACTTCGTATTGTCTCATACTTTTTTTAAGTTTTTTAATAATTAAAAATTTCGGAGCGCAAAGATATACTTATTATTCTAAAAATAAAATGTTTAACTCATTTTTTATTGCAATTATTTTCAATCAATCAAACTACGATAAGAGCAGACCTCTCAGGACCGACTGAAACAAAAGATATTGGAGTACTCAATTCTTCCTCAAGCTTCTTTATATATTGCTGAGGAACAGGTGGTAAATCATCAATCGTTTTCGCTTTTGAGATATCCTCTACCCAACCTTTATGGTCTTCATAAACCGGAACTACTTCTATATTATCAATATCAAAAGGAAGCTTTTTTGTTTCAGAACCATCACTAAGTTTATATCCCATCCCGATTTTTACCGGTTCGAATCCATTCAAAACATCAAGTTTTGTCAATGCAATATCGGTAACTCCATTAATCATTATAGCATATTTTAATTGAGGGATATCAATCCAGCCACATCTTCTGTTTCTTCCTGTTGTAGCACCATATTCATTACCTTCAACACGTAGCCTTTCACCTATTTCACCTAACAATTCAGTTGGAAAAGGTCCACTCCCTACCCTTGTGGTATATGCTTTAACAATGCCTATAACTCTATTAATTTTGGAAGGAGGAATACCAAGTCCTACAGATACTCCAGCTGTAATTGTACTCGATGAAGTCACATAAGGATATGTACCGTGATTAATATCAAGCATTGTACCTTGTGCTCCCTCAGCCAAAACCTTTTTGCCTGAATCTAAAAACTCATTTATGTAATACTCTGCATTTATTATATTATAATTTTTCAATTGCTCCATACTTTCAAAAAACTTTCTTTCTTCACCTGCAATATCAAAGTCAGGAATTGCATCAAACTGATGCAAAAATTTCATATGTTTTTCTTTGAGATGATTGTATCTATTTTTGAAATTATCAAAAAACACATCCCCTACTCTAAGCCCGTTGCGCCCAGTTTTATCCATATAAGCAGGGCCTATTCCTTTAAGCGTGGATCCAATTTTCATTTTACCTTTAGAGTATTCTGTCGCGGCATCTATATATTTATGCGTGGGTAATATCAAATGAGCTTTTTTAGAAATCAATAACTTCTCTTTTACCTCAAATCCACTTTCTTCTAATTGGGATATTTCTTTCATCAAAATAGCAGGATCTATTACAACACCATTTCCTATAAGATTAACTAGATTATCGTGGAATATACCTGAAGGCATGATATGGAGAACAAACTTTTTACCATCAAACTTAATAGTGTGTCCGGCATTTGGTCCCCCCTGAAACCTTGCAACCATATCATATCCAGGTGCGAGATAATCAACTATTTTACCTTTACCTTCGTCCCCCCATTGCAATCCCACAATCACATCAACTTTCATAATTTCATTTTTTCTAAAAATTATTATAAATACTAATCTATATCTGAATTACATTCACTACATATACCATAAAATACTATATTGTGACGTAAAACTTTAAAATTTTGCGATTTTTCAACAAATTCTCTTGTTTGATCCAAACGCGGATCACAGAATTCTATAACCTTCCCACAGTTTTCACACACTAAATGATCGTGTTGCTTGTAACCCAATGACTTTTCGTATTGAGTTGTATTCTTTCCAAATTGTTGTTTACTCACCAATTGACAATCGACCAAAAGCTCCAAAGTATTGTAGACAGTTGCTCTACTCACCCTATAGTTTTTTGTTTTCATTTGAATATACAAATCTTCTGCATCAAAATGATCTTCTCGATTGTATATTTCTTCTAAAATAGCGAACCTCTCAGGAGTTTTTCTAAACTCATTTGCTATCAAATATTCTTTGAATTTTTTCTTTACACTATTTATATCGTGTTCTGATTTTTTATCCATAATGTCTTATTTTTCTATTCTTTCAACAGAATTGATACCGTCTATTTCTTTTAATTTTCTAATTATAAGATTAATTTGATTATTATTTTTTACAAAAATACTTATTTTACCTTCATAATAGCCTTCATCTCCATTTATACTAAACGTCCTTATATTCACACCAATGTCATCTGACAGTTTATCCACAATACCCTTTATTACTCCTTGTCCACTATCAACTCCAATAATCAACAAATCTACAACAAAATTTGCATTTGAATTTGATCCCCATTCGGCTTTTACTACTCTATAACCATAATTAGCTAAAAGATGCATTGCATTTGGACAATTGGATCTATGAATTTTCAAACCGGAGCCGGAAGCTATAAAACCAAAAATATCATCTCCTTGTATAGGGTTGCAACAATTTGCAAAACTGTAATCATACTTTTCTCCAGGCTCTCCATTAATGTAAACAATAGGATTTATATTTTGTTCGTCTGCATTATCCTCTCTTCTGTTTTTATCCTTCAACGAATTGTCAATTACCGGTTTTTGCTTAACTTCTTTCACCAATTTTCTCCCTACAATCTTGAGTGTCTTCAATTTACTTAGATCAACTCTTTCATTGGAAATTGCATAAAATAAATCGGGTCTGGATTTGAAATTAAAAAACTTCACAAGCATATCAACGTTCAAATCAAAATCGACTTTCATGTTTTTTAATTTCCTAGCTAAAGTTTCTTTTCCAAATTCTCCATGTTTTCTCTTCTCTTCCTTTACCGCTGATCTTATTTTTGATTTAGCCTTTCCCGTCACAACCAATTTGAGCCAGTTCTCATTAGGCTTCTGGTTTTTTCCTGTCATTACAGAAACTTTGTCTCCATTGGAAAGTTTATATCCCATTGGGACCAGCTTATTGTTTACTTTTATGGCTACTGCATGATAACCAACATCAGAATGAATATCAAATGCAAAATCCAATGCTGTGGCTCCTTTTGGAAATATTCTCATATCACCCTTAGGAGTAAACGCATATATTTCCTCCTTAAACAGATTAGTTTTAAAATCGCTAATAAATTCCAATGCATCAGTAGAACTATCATCATCCAATAATTCTCTAATATTATCCAGCCACCGATCGTAAACATCCATTCGAGTCTCATTCCCCTTGTATTTCCAATGAGCCGCAAACCCCTTCTCGGCAATTTCATCCATCCTTTCCGTTCTAATCTGAATTTCGACAAACTTTCCTTGTGGTCCGATTATTGTTGTATGCAATGATTCATATCCATTGCTCTTGGGATTAGTCACCCAATCTTTTAGCCTTTCCGGAATTGGAGTATACACATCGGTTATTAGAGAATAGACTTGCCAGCAAAAACTCTTTTCTTTGTCTCTTGGTACATCTACAATAATCCTTACCGCAAACAAGTCATATATCTCATCAAATGTTACATTTTTATTTTTTATCTTATTATATATTGACGAAATAGACTTTGGTCTACCCAATACCCTGTAAGGAACACCAAGTTCGAGTAATTTCTCCTTTAAAGGCGATATAAACTCTGAAATATAGCTATCTCTCTGCTCTTGTGATTCCTGCAATTTATCTCTAATCTCATTATACTTTTTCTCTTCTGAAATTTTAAAAATTATATCTTCAAATTCTTTTTTGATATTGTATAAACCAAGACGATGAGCCAATGGCACATATATATAACTAGTCTCTGCTGCTATTCGTAATTGCTTGTGTCTAGGCATTGAACCGATAGTTCGCAAATTATGCAATCTATCTGCCATTTTTATCAAGACAACACGTACGTCATAAACCAGAGTACTAAGTACTTTTTTATAGTTTTCAGCTTGTGGAGACTGAACATTATACGAACCATCCAACTTTGTTAGACCATCCACAATCTTAGCTACTTTTGTCCCAAAACGATATTTAAGTTCATCTAACTTAACTTCGGTATCCTCAACAATATCATGTAGTAATGCGCAAGTCAAGGAAGTAGGTCCCAACCCTATCTCATGATAACAAATCCGGGTCACCTCCAACGGATGATGAATATAAGGCTCTCCTGACTTTCTTCTTTGAAATTTATGTGCTTCTACAGCTAGTGTGAAAGCTTCATCAATCATTTTTGAATCTTCCTCATTTAATGGAGGATTGATACTATCAATAAAATTATGATAATCATCCTTTATAATCTTAACCTCTTCTGCGGTCATTGGAAACTTACTCTTACCCACTATGTCATTTTTGTCTATTTAATAAATATTTTGAAAATAATCAATCATTAAATCAAATATTATTCAAAACAAAACACAAATATTATTAAAATAAAATCTAAATTACAACTTTTTACCAAATGTCTATAATATTTTCTTAATATTATTTTATTTTTAATAAAAGATTGTATCTTTGCAACTCTTTTGAAATTAATGTTGTTTATTACAACGAAATTGCGGGTGTGGTGAAATTGGTAGACACGCTAGACTTAGGATCTAGTGCCGCGAGGTGTGGGGGTTCGAGTCCCTTCACCCGCACAAATTGACAGGAGAGTATTTGCTCTCCTGTTTTATTTTAAAGGTACAACATGATTAATTTTTTCACCGCCAAAAATATTTTTTCACTAATTGATTTGACAATATCTATATTAACAAAAAACAAAATGACTCAAGATGGAATTTAAAACAAATAATATTGATGATAATAGATTTGAATTGACTATTAACCTTTCTAAAGATGACTTTATTAATGAAGTTGACAAGCAACTAAAGAAAAAAAGAAATGAAACAAGCTTTAAAGGATTTAGAAAAGGAAAAACTCCCATGAGTTTTATGAGAAGAACTTTTGGCAATCAAATTCTTGCAGATATTATTAATAAAAAAATAGATGAAGGCTTAAGCAAGTACCTAAAAGATGAAAACATAGAATTAATGTTATCTCCAATAGCAGCTGAAAATCAAACACCTTTGGATATAAACATCAATAAAATAGATGATGTTTACGTATCCTTTGACTTGCATAAAAAACCGGAATTTGAAATAAAAGGGATCTCTCCTGAAGACTCTTACACAAGTTATGAAATAGAGGTTGATCAAAAATTAATCGATGAACAGCTTGATAGGTTAAAAAATCAATATGGTAAATACGAACCCTATGATGAAGAATTCAACGAAGATACTTTTATCACAGTAAAAGCTCATGAGCTGGAAGGTGAGGAGAATAAAAAAGATGGTTACGATACTGAGTTCTCAATAAAAATTTCTGAGTTAGATGACTATTACAAAAAAGAAGTTTTAACACTTGAGAAAGATAGTGAATTTACTTTTGATGTTTACAAACTACTAAAAGACGCCGATGAAGACAAAGTAAAGGACTATTTATTGAATATTGACAATAAAGATTTTGCAGAGGGAGAAGATATCGGTATAGGAAATATGTTTAAAGGCAAGATAATAAATGCAGAAGAATTCAAACCTGCTGAACTAAACGACGAGTTCTTTGAGGAAAACAACTTTCCAAATATAAAAAACAAAGAAGACTATCTAAAGTTATTTATTGACGATTATAACGATTACTACAAATCTGAAAGTGAAAAATTTCTATTACTTGAAATTGCAGACAGACTAAAGGAAATAAATTCACTCTCCGTTAATGAAGATTATGTAAAAAGATGGATAAAAGAACAGTATCCCGACAAGTCTCAAAAGGAATTGGATAAAAACATGAGCGATGTTTTCAAAGATTTAAAATGGCAAGCGATAATAGACAAACTGACTAACAAATATAATGTAGAAGTTTCAAAAGAAGAATTAGCACAAAAAATAGAGTTTCAAGCAAGTCAAATGGTTGGAGAAAATCCTGAAATAATTTCACAAATGATGGAGTATATGATAAAAGATGAAAAGCTGGTTAACAATACTTACAATGAGTTATTTGTTGATAAGATATTTAGTGAAGTAGCAAAAGAGGTTACAAAAATTTCAGAAAAAATTACTTGGAACGACTTTGTTGACATGGCTCAAAAGTATAATCTGCAAGCAAACGAAGAAATAAATAATCAAGAGGAGGAATAGAGCTTTGCCTTAAAATCAAACTCAAAACATTTTTACCAGATTAAAGCTATCGGTATAAATTGTTTTACATGTATTAAGGTTTTAAAGTTTAGATAAACAAAAGTTTAGTTTTATTGTTATAAAAATAATTAACATTTAGAAATTATGAATTTAGGAAAAGAGTTTTTAAAATACGCTACAAAAGACAAAGGATTCAGTAAGATGCATTTGGAGAAATACATGAATACGACTGTCCCTAATATATATGGATTCACCCCACAGGTGATCGAAGAGAGACAAATGAATGTTGTAGGAATGGATGTGTTTTCAAGACTCATGATGGATAGAATAATATTCCTCGGAGTACCGATTAATGACTATGTTGCAAATGTTATCCAAGCCCAATTATTATTTTTAGAATCAGCTGATCCAAACAGAGATGTTCAGATGTTCATCAATAGTCCCGGTGGCTCTGTGATATCAGGTTTAGGGATATATGATACAATGCAATATATAGCACCTGAAGTATCAACAATATGTACAGGCCTAGCTGCTTCGATGGGAGCGGTGCTGTTAGCTGCAGGAGAAAAAGGTAAGAGGACAGCTCTACATCACAGTAGAATAATGATACACCAACCGATGGGGGGAATGCAAGGACAAGTCTCGGATATGGAGATATCATACAACCTGATAAAGGAGCTTCAAAAGGAGCTATATGATATTCTTTCAAAACACACCGGTAAACCTTATGCAACAATCGAAAAAGATAGTGATCGTGATAATTGGATGAAAGCAAATGCGGCATTGGAGTATGGTTTGGTTGATGAAGTAATACTAATCGACAATAATACAAAGAAAAAAAATAAAAAGTCTTAATAAACTAATTTTTGATATCTTATGGCTAAAGAAAAGCTAAAATGTTCTTTTTGTGGTAGAGATAAAAGTGAAACTCTACTTTTAATCGCGGGAATAGACGGTCATATCTGTGATGCCTGTGTCGAACAAGCAATTGAAATAGTAAATGAGGAAATCGGCGAAAAACATATAAGTGAATTCAAAGATATACCTGAAATAACTCCAAAACAAATCAAGGAATTTTTGGATCAATATGTAATTGGTCAAGAGGAAGCAAAAAAACATATTGCCGTGGCGGTACACAATCATTACAAGCGCTTAAGGCATAAAAATACCAACGAAATAGAAATTGACAAATCAAATATTATCCTTGTTGGTGAAACAGGAACGGGTAAAACACTATTAGCAAAGACAATTGCAAGATTCCTTAATGTTCCTTTTACAATCGTAGATGCGACTGTTTTTACTGAAGCCGGATATGTTGGTGAAGACGTAGAAAGTATGCTTTCAAGACTTCTACAAGCATGTGATTTTGATGTTAAAGCAGCTGAGAGGGGCATTGTTTACATTGACGAGATTGACAAAATAGCTCGAAAAAATGATAATCCTTCAATAACAAGGGATGTATCAGGAGAAGGTGTTCAACAAGCTATGCTAAAAATCTTAGAAGGGTCTGAAGTGCAAGTACCACCTCAAGGAGGAAGAAAACACCCTGAGCAGAAACTAGTCAAAGTAAATACAAAAAATATCTTATTCATTTCAGGTGGCGCGTTTTCAGGAATAGATAAAATCATAGAAAAAAGGATGAATAAAAGCCAAATTGGCTTTAATCACGATACCAAGGAAAGAATAAACGAAGATAATATCCTAAGTCATGTCACACATCAGGATTTGAAAAATTTTGGTCTAATTCCTGAATTAATCGGAAGACTTCCTGTATTGACTTATCTTCAAAGACTTGACGAAAATGCACTAATAGACATACTTACCAAACCAAAAAATGCCTTGATAAAGCAATATAAAGCACTCTTTGATATGGAAGGAGTGGAATTAACTATAACACCCGATTCTTTTAAGTATATCGCGCGAAAAGCTATTGAATTCAAACTGGGTGCAAGAGGATTAAGAACCATTCTCGAAACCATTTTGACAGATGCAATGTATGATATACCATCTCAAAAAGATATAAAAAAACTTGTTGTTGATGTTGATTATGTCAAATCAAAAATAGACAATAGCAAACTCGTGAAATTTAAAGCAGCATAGACTTTGTATAATCAAAATTTAGATAATACCATTGTAGCATTATCAACCCCTCCGGGTTCAGGAGCTATCGGTGTTATTCGGCTTTCAGGTAAAAATTCGATAAAAGTAACCAATCGTTTCTTTTTAGGAGCAGATATAGAAAAATCAGAAGGATATACTGTTCATTTTGGAAAATTGCTAAATGAAAACAATGACATTATTGATGAAGTAATTATAAATGTATTCAAATCGCCTAAATCTTATACCGGAGAAGATTTAGTAGAAATATCATGTCATGGGTCTTCATATATAATCAATGAAATACTTAGGCTTTTTTTAAGGAATGATGTGCAGATAGCACAACCGGGAGAGTTTACCATGCGCTCTTTTGTGAATGGGAAAATGGATTTATCTCAAGCAGAAGCTGTTGCTGATTTAATCTCCTCAAAAACAAAAATATCCCACGATATAGCAATGAAACAATTAAAAGGGGGTTTTTCTTCGGAAATTAAAAAATTAAGAGAACAACTAATTGACTTCGCTTCATTAATAGAGCTGGAACTGGATTTCAGTGAGGAAGACATAGAATTTGCTGACAGAACCGAGTTAAAAGAATTAGTCAAAATCATATTAAGCCTAGTCAATAATCTTATTGATTCATACAAATATGGAAATGTCTTAAAGAACGGAGTCCCTACAGTAATCATTGGTAGACCAAATGCGGGAAAATCAACTTTATTAAATACTTTGCTCAATGAAGAAAGAGCAATTGTATCAGATATCGAAGGAACAACTAGAGACACAATAGAAGAAGAATTAAACATTGACGGCATCATATTTAGATTTATCGATACGGCCGGTATCAGAGAATCAAAAGATAAAATTGAAAGCTTAGGAATAGAAAAAACAATGAAAAGCATAAAAGATTCCTCTCTTGTCATTTACATTTACGATGCTCATAAAGTTAACAAAGAGGAAGTAGAAATGGACATCAATGAACTGCGTATTAGCAATACCCCAACCTTGATTGTTGCAAATAAAATTGATATTTCCGGATACTCACCAAATATCCCAATTGATCATATCAAAATATCCGCTAAAAACAAAGACAATATTCAAGAATTAAAAACGAAAATATATAATTCAACTATTATAAATAAAATAGACATGTCCGGTATAATCGTTACAAATGAAAGACATTACAAATTGCTTCAAGAATCAAAGAAAAGTCTGCTAAATGTTATTTCAGGGTTAAACACTCAGGTGCCTGCTGATTTAATAGCGATGGATATAAGACAATCTACCATTTCTTTAGGTGAAATAACCGGAACTATTTCAACTGATGATCTGCTTGGCAATATTTTTGGTAAGTTTTGTATTGGAAAGTAATTTAAATATCTTTTTTTTCACTCCTAGTGCAAAAACTACTTGTATTTTAAATGAAAATAAATATAAATAGTTATTTTTGCGTATTATTAAACTAAAAACACACTATACTTATGGTAAATCAGATTATTTATGGAGTAATTGCTATTGGAGTGATTGCCTTGATGTTTACATACTGGAGAGCGTCTTGGGTAGCAAAAAAAGATGAGGGAACTGACAGGATGAAAGAAATTGCTGCACATATTAAAAAAGGTGCAATGGCTTTCCTATTTGCAGAATATAAAGTTTTATGGATATTCGTCCTTATTGCATTTGGGCTATTATCTTTTAGCGCAGACCCTACAACATCATCTTGGTTGATAGGAGTATCTTTTATTTTGGGTGCTCTCTCTTCTGCAATAGCAGGATTCATTGGGATGAGAGTGGCAACAAATGCTAATGTACGTACTACTAATGCTGCGAGGCAAGGATTAGGATCAGCTCTTGAAGTTGCTTTCACGGGAGGAAGTGTGATGGGATTAGCAGTTGTAGGATTAGGAATAGTGGGATTAAGCTCTTTGTTTTTAATATATTCAGGATTGGGATGGGATGTAAACAGAGTGATATCCGTAGTAACCGGTTTTTCATTTGGAGCTTCATCAATAGCGTTGTTTGCACGTGTTGGAGGAGGTATTTATACTAAAGCAGCTGATGTAGGGGCTGATTTGGTAGGTAAAGTAGAAGCGGGCATCCCTGAAGATCACCCATTAAACCCAGCGACAATTGCCGATAATGTCGGCGATAATGTTGGAGATGTTGCAGGAATGGGAGCTGATCTTTTTGAATCATATGTTGGTTCAATCATTAGCACAATGGTACTCGGGGCATTATTTATAGGGGGAGCAGGATTTACCGGAGAATTAGAGCTAAATGCTGTTATTTTACCGCTAGTCATTGCAGCAACCGGAATAGTAACTTCTATTTTAGGAACTTTCTTTGTACAAGTTAAAGAAGGAGGAGACCCTGGTTCTGCATTACATAAAGGAGAGTTAATTTCAGCTGTTTTGATGATTGTATTAACGTATTTTATAGTAGAATGGTTAATGCCGCATCATTGGATTTATGATAATAAAGATTATAGTTCCTTTGGAGTGTTTATTGCAATTATAATAGGACTACTAGCTGGTGTATTTATAGGTTTAGCTACTGAATTTTATACCGGAACAGGTAAAAAACCGGTAATAAGAATACTAAAACAATCAACTACCGGTTCTGCTACAAATATAATCGCAGGATTAAGTGTAGGAATGGAATCTACTTTTTTCCCTATCATTATTCTTGCAGGAGCAATCATTGGTGCATATGAATATGCAGGATTATATGGAATAGCAATTGCGGCAGTCGGTATGTTATCCAATCTAGGCATACAATTGGCAGTTGATGCTTATGGCCCAATCGCTGATAATGCAGGAGGAATTGCTGAAATGTCAAAACTACCACCGGAAGTAAGAGAGAGGACAGACAAATTAGATGCTATTGGGAATACCACAGCAGCAATAGGTAAAGGATTTGCCATTGGAAGTGCCGCATTAACAGCTTTAGCATTGTTTTCAGCATTTATGAAAACAGCTAATATACAATCAATTGACATATCGAAGCCTTTTGTGATGGCAGGACTACTATTGGGTGGCATGCTTCCTTTCTTGTTTTCGTCATTAGCTATGGGAGCAGTTGGTAAAGCTGCCAAAGATATGATTGATGAGGTAAGAAGACAATTTCACAATATCCCTGAATTAGCAGCGGCTCTTAAGGTAATGCAACGAAATGATGAACCGGACGAAAGTAAATGGAGTAAAGAAGATATTGAGACTTTGCGTATTGCAAGCGAAAAAGCTGAGTATGAGAAATGCGTTGAAATATCAACAAAAGCTTCAATAAGAGAAATGGTAATACCGGGACTTATTGCCGTATTATCTCCTATCGCCGTTGGGTTTTTAGGAGGAGCAGAGATGTTGGGAGGACTACTAGCAGGAGTAACCGTAACAGGAGTCTTAATGGCTATTTTCCAATCAAACTCGGGAGGTGCTTGGGATAATGCTAAAAAAATGATTGAAGAAGGTTTTGAAATTGACGGCAAAATAGTAAAGAAAGGTTCGGAAGCACATGCAGCAGCTGTAACAGGAGATACAGTTGGAGATCCTTTTAAAGATACGTCAGGTCCATCTTTAAATATTTTGATTAAGCTTATGTCCGTAGTTGCTCTTATTATTGCAGCAATGATATAATGCCGATTAAAGGCAACAAATAAAAAGTCCATTTCGTATTGATCGAAATGGACTTTTTTTTACATCAATTAAAATCTCAATACAAATTTCAAAACAACCGACCCGTTGTGAATTAAGTTGATCCCAAAATCAATATATTTTTATATTTTTGCTCTATTTTCTTGTAAAAGTACTCCAACCCTTCCCTAATAAAAAAAAGACTGCTCAATAAATGAACAGTCTATTTTTAACCAAAACCTAAATAATTATGACCAATCTCTTATTAAATACTAATTATTTTTTACTTTCGACAAAATCCCTCCTTCATCCAACACTACTTCTGCCGTTGTGTATCCACGATTTCTAGCTTTTCGCAATGCAGCTTCTGCACCTGACAAGTCGGTATATCCACTCAAAATAAAGATAGTCCATTTTCCTTTTGACCATTGCTCAATAACCCCAAGATCTTTCACTTTATTCACATCAAAATACAAAGGATTTGTATAGGCTGCAAGTTTAATTTTATAATTTCCTATTTCAGCAGGTCTAGAGTATTTTGTATTGTTTCCAAAAGTATAACTAGATTCCAACAACTCCAATTCAGAAGAATTAAGCAAATCTTCTACTATAAACGCATCCCTAAACCCTTTTCTTTTAACAGAACTCAAGACCGATTTGGCCTCACTTGCACTAACAAAATAACCAAGTCTTATTTTTGTAGTCCTTCCTTTTTTTACTTTATAAACATTTCCAAATCTTGTTAATTTTTTAAACTTAGTCGTACGTACTCTTGAGTGGGACAACGAGGCTAATTGAATAAAATAAACAGTAGATGGCGATAGTATTACTTCATCATAAGATACCATCCTAGCATCTTCTAGATTAACCATATCAAATTCTCCTTTATTGCTCACGGATGCCACAGCGTTAATGCCGACATCTGCGCTTTTTGTATCTTTCAAATTATTCAAATCTACTGCTTCGGGGATATCTTCAAAAACTAAACTCTTATCAGACACCATAGTTGATGGATAAGCACTGTAAATATCATAACCACCTTTACTTCCTAGTCTATTAGAAGTGATATAAGTAATTTGCTGATTTGCTTTTTTTACAAAATACAAATCGTCAGCAGGCGAATTAATTCCTTTACCCATGTTCATAGGAAATGACCACTCATCTTTATATACACTTGATTTGAACACATCATATCCTCCCAATCCATTGAGATAATCAGATGAAAAGTACAAAGTACCTTCAGTATAATATGGAGTAATCTCATTACCTATAGTGTTTATATTTTTATCAATACTAACACCTTGAGTCCATTCTCCTTCGACTTTATTTGATTTGTATATATCAAAATTTTTGCCATTCTTATTTGATGAAAAGTATATCTCATTGTCATCCTCTCCAAAACAAGCAAAAGCAGTTGAGTAATCCACACCATTAAAGGGAAGTGATTGTTCATTAATAAAATCACCATTATCATCGACCATAGCTATATAGCAACTCATATCATTTTCAAGTCCAGTAATTTGTTGAGTCCCGTTAACAAAGCTATTTCTCGTATATACAACAAACTTGCCACTAGGAGAAAAACGGATAGGGCCGATTCCTGCAAAGTTTTTCATGCCTGATTCAAACTCTTCCTTTTTATTACTACTTTTGTTATATTTAAAAATTTTGGTAGCTTGTCTTTGTACTAAACTTTGGTTGGCGCTTTTACCTACATCAAACGAACAGTAGATAATACCATCCTTATACAGTTCAACACCAAAATCATCAAAAGCACCTGTTGCTCTCAATTGAGACAAAGTATACTTATCACCCAAAGCAAGAATATTCTTAGCAAATTTGCAAGAATTAATGTATTGCTGTGCGATAAAAGGACTTTTCTCCTTCATTTTTGAAAATAAAGCTTCCGCTCTATTATACAGACCCAATTTCATCAATAACTTTCCATACATTATATCATGGTATGTAGTGTGTTTTGAATCGCCACTAAGTTTCTCAAACCATCTAGCGGCAGAAATCAAATCATTTGACCTTTCATAAGAAGAAGCTAATCTTCCCATTGCGACTACATCATCGGGGTTATTTGTTAGATACTCTTGATACGATTCAATCGCCAAATCATATGCTTTGAGCTTATACTGCATATCAGCTCTGTCTCGTCCCTGTTGTCCAAACACATTAAAACTGAATAAAATAAATGCCGTAATAAACAAACTGAGTTTTTGTAGTTTTCTCATCTTTTATAAAAGTTTAGTTATTAAATACCTTACACATTGCAAATATATAAATAAATCTTTAAATCAATATATAATATATGCTTTTTTTTCATAATATAATGATTATTCTATATTATTCGTTGTTTTTGGAGTAATTTCTCAACAGTTTTATTCAATCTTCCTATTAATTCCGATTGATTTCTGATAATATCATTAAGAGCGGAATACTTATTATCCATCTCTTGCCTCAAACTCAATTTAGAGTGAGCAAAAGGAGAAATTTTCAACTTAACAATCCATATTTCTTTTATTTCCTCTCCATTTAACACAATAGGTGGATAATCAGGATTATCAGATTCTAATTCCAAAACATTCTCTTCTTTTAATCTATTTTGTACTCTTTTCACAAATACATCTCTTTCGGTAACTACCACATAGACATAACCGCTTTTTATATTATACTTCCACAACCCACGATCATCAACATAACTACAAACTATTATCTCACCTTGATGCAATACGGGCTCCATGCTATCTCCTTCTACTTCAAAGGATCTAAAAGTACCATTATTAAAATATTTGCCAGGCAGAGAATAGGTCTCCAGATCCTCCAAATAAACAGTATCGTTAAACTGTTCATTGTATCCTGCCTTGGCAGTAATAGGAACATGCAATATCCGTTCTTCATTATTATCATCTACAGCAACAGCAACTACATTCTCATTGTCATTCATAAATTTATTACCGACACCCGTAAATAAGTATGTAGGATTAATTTTGTAGATAATCGTAGCTTTTCTTATCAATTCTAGTGTAATCGCCCTCTCGCCTTTAAGTATTTTACTCCAACTCTGAGGCGTATAATTTAAACTCAGACAAAACTGTCTACCAGATTTTATCTCCCCCAAATCACGCAACTCTTCATAGCACTCAACAAACCTTTTAGTAACATTATTATTCATAAATCAAGCTGATTTTTTTCGTTTAAAACATACACGCTGCAAATATATGTAATATTTATATATTTAAAAAATTATTAATATAAATTTTTAATAATTTTTTTATTATTGTTTTACAATTATTTATAAGTTATATATTTTTATAAGATAAATCATATGAAAAAAAAATGCATATTTAACTAATTCATAAACAAAAACAGGCATTTTTTTAAAATTCCAATGATTTATACGGGTATTTTTATGCGCTTTACGATAATTTAAAGACTTTCGATCAATTACTTATAGAAAGGTAAAAAAAATCAATTCAATTTAAGAATACTGTATACCTACACTATCAATATCTAAAATTATATTTTGTTTGGAGGTTATTTTTTTACAATTTCACATACAAATTTGGACATTGTTGTCAAAAGCGCAATTTATTTTTAAAAATACTATACAAAATGAAAAAAAAATCATAATTTTAGACCCACAAACCTTATAAGAATCACATAAATCTTTATAACGTTTGAATTAGAACAAATTATTATACTTTTAAATTAAACAAAATGATATGAAAGTCGGAATTCCTAAAGAATTATCAAAGCAGGAATTGCGTGTAGGGGCAACACCCAAAACCACGCAAAGACTGCGCAAACAAGGCTTTGAAGTATTCATTCAGAAAGGTGCCGGAGAACGGGCAAATTATGCTGACAAAGAATATGCCGAAGCTGGAGCAACACTTATTGATTCTGCTGAAGAATTATACAAAAGCTCAGACATTATACTTAAGGTATTAGCACCAACTAATGACGAAATTGAGTTAATGCATAAAGACCAAGTAACTTTAAGTTACCTTTGGCCGGCTCAAAACCCTGATTTACTTGAAAAACTAGCAGCCAAGGGGATAAATTCAGTCGCAATGGATGCTATTCCTCGTATTTCAAGAGCTCAAAAAATGGATGTACTATCATCTATGGCAAATATTGCCGGGTATCGTGCTGTTATTGAAGCCGCCAATTACTTTGGAAGATTCCTTAACGGTCAAATAACTGCAGCAGGTAAAGTTCCACCAGCTAAAGTACTGGTTATTGGTGCAGGAGTAGCAGGACTAGCTTCTATCGGAGCAGCAAATTCTCTAGGAGCAATAGTGAGAGCCTTTGATACCCGAATGGAAGTAGCGGAGCAAATAGAAAGCATGGGTGCAAAGTTTCTTACTGTTGACATAGAAGAAGATGGTGCAACTGCCTCCGGTTACTCAAAAGTAATGAGTAAAGAATTTATTGAAGCTGAGATGGCGTTATTTAAAGAACAAGCTAAAGAAATCGACATTATAATCACAACTGCTCAAATACCGGGAAGGAAAGCTCCTACCCTTATTTTAAAAGAGCATGTTGAAGAAATGAAACCGGGATCGGTAATTGTTGATTTGGCAGCATCTACGGGTGGAAATTGTGAATTGACCAAGGATGGTGAAGTATATACTACAGATAACGGTGTAATTATTTTAGGCAAATTAAATCAGCTACCAACACAAGCAAGCCAACTTTACGGCAACAACCTTTGTCATCTATTGGATGATATGGGTAAAGCAGAAAACTTCAAAATAGATATGAAGGATGATGTGGTAAGCAGGGCTATGGTAACTTATAACGGTGAGATTAATTGGCCTCCTGAACCGTTGCCGGTAAGTCCGCAAAAACCTAAAGCTAAAGAAACTTCGGTTGAAGTCGAACCTACTGAAGCGGATGCTGCAAAGAAAAAAGCAAAATCAACAATGATATCATTAGCAGCAATAGGAGTTTTTCTCTTTTTACTTGGCAAAGTCGCCCCGACTGATTTTATGGGACACTTTTCCGTATTCGTATTATCGGTTTTCATTGGCTGGCAAGTTATTTGGAATGTTTCTCACTCTTTGCATACTCCTTTGATGGCTGTCACAAATGCAATTAGTGGTATTATTATTATTGGGGGGCTTTTACAAACCCAAAACAGTCTTTCTAACCCGATGACTATTATTGCTTTTGTTGCTATCCTTGTAGCAAGCATTAATATTGTTGGAGGATTTTTTGTTACTCATCGAATGTTAAAAATGTTTAAAAAGTAAAAATTATGATAACAGCACAAATACAAACAGCAGCATATTTATTTGCAGGAATACTATTTATCCTGAGCCTTGGAGGACTATCCTCACAGGAGTCTGCAAAAAAAGGAGTCTTCTATGGTATTGTTGGAATGGCAATAGCCATTCTTTCTACCGTAATGGGAGCAGATGTAAATGGACATATTTATATCATTATAGCAATAGCTATAGCATCTCTAATCGGTGTGATGGTTGCGAGAAAAGTAGAAATGACCTCCATGCCTCAATTAGTGGCTATTTTACATAGTTTTGTTGGTTTAGCAGCGGTTCTTGTAGGATTTGGATCATATTTAGACCCTCATACCCAAGAATTAATAGGTACAGCCCACACGATTCATCTAGTTGAAATATTTATCGGCGTCTTTATTGGAGCAATAACATTTACAGGATCAATTGTTGCTTGGGGAAAATTAGATGGTAAAATAAGGAGTAAACCTTTAGTTTATCCGGGAAGACATGCCGTCAACATTATTTTAGTTATAATCTCAATATATTTAGCTATTTTGTTTACACAGGCGCATGGCATTGAAGGGATGAACTACTTGTATATAATGACAGCAATAGCTTCTTTTATAGGCATAATGCTAGTGATGGCAATTGGCGGTGCGGATATGCCGGTGGTCGTTTCGATGTTAAACTCATACTCCGGTTGGGCAGCAGCAGCAGCAGGCTTTATGCTCGGCAACGATTTGTTGATTATCACAGGTGCTCTTGTAGGAAGTTCCGGAGCAATACTCTCTATTATCATGTGTGAAGCTATGAACAGGTCTTTTCTATCAGTCATTTTTGGAGGATTTGGCGCGACGCCATCTGCCTCAGGAGGAGATCAGGAAATTGAAGGACAGGTTACAGCTACTTCGTATGAGGATGTAGCAGAATTATTAAAAGAAGCAAACCATGTTTTAATTGTTCCTGGTTACGGTATGGCTGTTGCAAAAGCTCAGTATCCTGTTCATGACCTTGTTGACTTGCTTCAAAAAGAAGGCAAAAAAATTACATTTGGTATTCATCCTGTCGCGGGCAGACTACCCGGACATATGAATGTCCTTCTAGCTGAAGCAAACGTTTCATATGATATAGTCCTTGAAATGGATGAAGCAAATGATGAAATGGATACGACAAATGTAGTATTGGTCATTGGAGCAAATGATATTGTCAACCCAGGAGCAATGACGGACCCAACTAGTCCGATATACGGCATGCCTGTAATAAAGGTATGGGAAGCCGAAAAGGTAATAGTCATGAAAAGGTCTATGGCTACCGGTTATGCAGGAGTGCAAAATCCATTATTCTTCAAAGACAATACCGATATGCTCTATGGCGATGCAAAAGATAGTGTTGACAAAATATTGATGGAGTTAAAAAAATAAATCAATACTGACGCAACAAAAAAGAAGAGATTATCAATAAAAGGTAATCTCTTTTTTTATACTAAATCCGCAATATCCGATTTATATATCTTTTAAATAATTGTATTGATTCAAAATTATCCATTAGTTTTATTTAGAATTCTTCAACTATTTATTAAATTTGTCCAAATAGCTAAAACAACAAAATATGAATTACCCTAAGAAAGTAACAATTGGAGACATAACAGTCAGAGATGGATTTCAACATGAAGAGATTTTTATACCCACAGAAGCAAAACTATGGCTTTTGGAAGAACTGATATTAGCAGGATTCAAACATCTTGAAGTAACCAATTTTGGCAATCCAAAGGGAATGCCTCAATTCAAAGATGCAGACGATTTATTTAAAATGATCAGATCTAGCAAAAGAGTCAAAGATTTATTAGATGATGTAATGCTAACAGCAATCACCATAAGGGAAAGAGCGATTATGAGGACAATAGAAGCAAAAAAAGAAGGTTACGGACCTGACAGAATTTTATTAATGGTCTCTACAAGCGAACCTCATCAGATAAAAAATTCCGGATTAACTCTACCCGAATACTGGAAAATGGCTGAAGAATGGATCAAAAAGGCAAAGGATGCAGGAATAAAGGTAAATGGGACGGTAAGTACCATTTGGGGCTGTCCTATCGCAGGTCCTACTGACCCTCAAAAAGCAATTGAATTTACAAACAGATGGTTTGATATTGGTGCGGATGATGTAGAACATGCAGACCACGATGGATCTGCTTCTCCTGACCGAGTTTATGACTATTTCTCCAGACTTTTGGATTCTGTCGAAAAGCCTCACAAACAAATAGCACACTTCCATACGACACGTGGATGGGGCTTAGCAAATGTGTTGGCAGCACTCCAAGCCGGAATGACAAACTACGAAAGCACAATGGGAGGAATCGGTGGTCAACCTGCTAATTTTGTCAGTGGTGTTCCTGTATCAGGTACCGGTGCATACTACTATAAAGATGCTAACTATGTCGGGCTGGTCTCCACAGAAGATATGGTTGTAATGATGGATGAGATGGGAATAGAAACCAATTTAGACATAGACAGAGTATTAGAAATAGGTAATAAAGTCGAAAAAATTGTAGGCAGAAGACTGAGATCTGAATCTATAAAGAATGGAAGAATCCCTAAATTCCTGAAAGGATAATTAGTGTCTGACCATAAAGTGCTTGATTTTTGAAAAATAAAGATTTTTAACGAGATTGTTGTCTTTCTGAGAATTAGTGATGCCTTAGTATCAGTAATTTGAATAAAGTCAAAATATCGCAAAAAGATTATTTTTCAATTTTAATGACTTTGTGGACAGACACCAATTAAAACAAAAACAACAAAAGCCCTTATAATAAGGGCTCTTGTTTATACTAAAAAAAACTCTACTTTTCTTTTCCTCCCTGCAAATAATCCTGATATTCCTCTAATTCCGTCCATTTTTCATCAGCGGCCATTTCTGCTTGTTTTGGCCATGTACCAGGATCAGCTAGAGCATATCTCTTTCCTGCATCATCCAATATCTTTTGAATTTTACTTACAGAAGTATTTGCTAATTCTCTCCATGTTTTAATGCCTCCTGCATGTAATAACTTTTCAATCTTTGGACCAATCCCCTCTACTGCCTTCAAGTCATCTTTTTTCCATTTCTTAAGAATTCCTAACTTTACAAGAAGTTTTTCTACCTTAGAATCTGTTTCTTCTCCTTTTTTGTTCTTCCTACCTGTATCTAATTGCTTTTGCAATAAAATCAATTCTTCCCATTTTCCGTCACGAGCCAACATCGCTTGCTGAGGCCAAGTCGCAGGATCAATGATTCTATATTTATTCCCCTCTTCATCTAACAATTTTTTAATATCCTTGTGATTTTTAGATGCCAAATTTGCCCATGTCTTGATACCGTGATTATTTAAAAAGCTATTCATTTTTGGCCCGATGCCCTCTACTACTTGTAAGTTATCTTCCTTAAGTGCAGCAAATTTACTGGCTGCAATTCCAGAACCACCTACTTCATCTGTCTTTTCACTAGCTTTACCGGCAACAAATCCAGCCGCCGCACTCAATATTTCAGTGCCTCCGACCTTAGACTTTGAATCTAACAATCCTTTATTTTCCTTTTCACATTCTCTAATTCTACCTCTCAACAATGCAATATCACTAGCATATTCATTATTTTTAGAGTTGCAAATATCCAACTCGTCCTGAGTATTCCTACATTTTAACTTATATTCATCAAATTCTTTAACTAATGCGTCGTACATACCTCTAAATCTCGCCCACAACAACCAACCTAATAAAAGCCCTAAAAGAAATGGTAGTAACCAAGACAATAAAACACACCACCAAGGCAATTCACAAAAACTTATTAATGTTATCATTTTATTTAATTTTAAAGTTTATTTAATTTTTAATTCTACTCTTCTGTTTTTCGCTCGACCGTCAGAAGTATCATTTCTAGCAATCGGAGAACTTTCTCCTTTGCTTTCAACTTTTATTTTTTGGGTGGAAACCCCCTTAGATATAAGATAATCCCTTACAACAATTGCCCTTCTCTTTCCCAAAACAATATTACTTTCATCTGATCCTATACTATCAGTATGTCCTATGAGATAAACTATCTTGCCGGTTTTTTTCACTCTAACAGCTACTTCATCCAAATACTTCTCTATTTTAGAATTATCCAATTTGTTAGTAGAATTAAACGGAAAATAAATCAGAGCTAAATCTTCAAACTCTTTAATATTTTCATTATTGACTGCACTCCTAAATAAAGCGCTTACAAAATTATTGGATTTTTCACCGTCTTTCTCACCGACAATTTTACCAAACAATCTTACCCGATTATCTGGAATATCAGGAAATAACAATCTAATCTTTTTTGCTCTTGCAATACCCAAATTTGTAAATTTAGTTGTATTCGTTTCACTTTTACGATACAAACCGGTAATTTCAAGAATTTCACCATTCTTGAGTGTGTTCAAAATCGAGTCCTTATATACTTTAAATCCATCCCCAAGTATTGTTTTTTCCGCTCCCCAACCAAAAGCTAAAGGCAACATTGATTTGTTAATAATTTTGGTTACTTTAGGTTCTTTTTTCACCGGAGTTATTTCAGTAGTTTTTGCTGAACCATTATCACAACATGATTCAACTCCACTATCCCAAATCCACCAATAAATAATTCCTAAAATCAACCATAGAATAAAAATAAAAACTCTCATATTCTTATAGTTTATTAAAATTTAAAAAACACCTTAAATTTTTACATTAAGGCAATTAATCAAATAAAATACTTTTACTTTATGTGCTAAATTTACAAAACATTTTTTATTCAAACATGATTTAAGCTATTTTTTTGCCTGTTTAGGTGTTTTTTTAACATTTTTACTATTTTTTTATCATTTTTATCGAATTTTATATACATTTGTGAAGAATGTTTTTACTGATATAACATTCTGTTATCGATTCAATCAACAATCTTGCATTTTTCATATAATGTATAGATTGAAGCAAGTACCATTATTGAAATTATTTATTGCTTACGCTTCCGGTATTTTACTGGCAAGGACATTCTTAGATTTAATTGATTTCAATTTATTGTTAGCTTTAATATTTTTTTCAATATTGGTACTTGGTCTTTCTTATCTTTCAAAAAGAATAAACCAAAAGTTTTCCCCTTTAATCTCAATATTTATATTAGTTCAATTAGGGACAATATCATTTATTTCTAATGATGAAAGAACTTCTCCAAATCATTTTTCAAAATACCTGATAAACCCCGAACATTCGAAAACAAATATAATCGCCAAGACTATAAGTGTTGGAAAAACACAGGAAGATAACATTAAACTTGTCCTAAAAATCCAAAGTATAATTAATAAAAATGACACAACAGCATCAACAGGTAAACTATTGGTATATACAAATATCAAATACCATGAACAATTAGTAAATGAAGGAGACATATTATGTTTAAATACCTATATAACACCTATAAAATCCGCTCAAAATCCTTTTGCCTTTGATCCTAAACAATACTATCACTATCAAAATATACATTATCAAGCATATATCAAGTCAAATAATTATTCATTAATAAGCAGAGAACCAAACATAAATATATTTTTTAAAAAAATCAATCATTCAATACAGGGAATTATACGTCAAAGCATTATTAAAACGGAAAATGCTAATTTGATAATATCGATCATGCTTGGCGATAAACAAAGCTTAAATAGAGGACTGTTGAAAACTTTTTCAAATACCGGAGCGAGACATATATTAACTGTCTCGGGTATGCATGTTGGAATAGTCGCATTACTTATTAGTTTTCTATTTTCATTTATACAAATAAAAAACAATTATGTGAACACTCTGAAAATTGTAGCAATACTTTTAACAGTTTGGCTTTATGTATTTTTAACCGGTGCCGGAGCTGCAACCCTTCGAGCAGCATTCATGATATCACTATTAATGATTGGGATTAATATAAAAAAGACTATCAATACTTATAATTTACTATTTGGGTCAGCATTAATAATGCTTGTCATTAATCCATTTATTTTATTTCAGCTGAGTTTTATATTATCTTATACCGCTATCTTGAGCATCCTTATCTTTTACAACCCTATATATAACATAATAAAGATTAAAAAATACAAAATCCTAAATTACCTCTGGCAACTTATTAGTCTTTCTATTGCAGCACAAATACTGATTTTTCCCCTAAGCATACTTTACTTTCACAATGCTCCAAGCTTGTTTATCATAACTGCCATCATAGCAACACCTATGGCATTTACATCAATAGCTTTAGGATTCAGTATAATTGCTTCATCGTTCATTTCCCCCATATTAAGTTCCATATTATCAAAAACACTAAGTAATATAATTGATATCTCAATGACAGTCATTAAGTATATTGACTCAATCTCATTTAATATAGGAGAAAAGATATTCTTAGAAGCCTTTGACATACTTCTGATATATACGGCTATTTTAACTATATATCTCGTAATCAAACAAAGAAAATACTACTATATCATATACACTGTAGTTCTAATTTTTTTACTAATAACCAACCAATCTCTAAAATCAAATCAAAGCCAAAAAATAGTAATCTACTCAATTAAAAAACAAAACCTGATAGATATTTTTATTAAAGATACATGTTACACTACCGAAAATATAAAAACTAGTGTAAACACGATACAATACTCAGCTAAAAACCTTAGAATGGCTAAAAGAGCAAAGATAATAAGGTTGGATAATAAAACAAACACCAATGCGATCACTACCAATCATAATATAATTGAAGTGAAAGGGCAAACTATTGTAGTATTAAACAATACAAATGATTTTTTGCCTTTGAATCGAAAGCAAATCGACATTTTAGTATTGAATAATAAAGTAAAATTCAATTTGGATATCCTTCTAAAAAAATACATTATAAAAAATATAGTACTACTAAAAAGCATGAAATATAACGTGAGGAAATCATGGATCTCCCAAGCGACAAAAGCAGGAATTAATTACTGGGATATAAAATCGAAAGGAGCATATATTAACCTAATAAAAACAATTTGAAATGTTAAATACAAAAGAAGAAAAAGGGATTCTAGTAATGATTTTATTAATCATGATGACTTTTATAATAAAAAATTATGATAAATTAATCATTCAATTTGATACTGACGACTCCATTACATATCAAACTAATAGAATGCCCCGTAATCTAAGAGCTATTCCTTTAGATTCGTTTCTCACAAAAACAAATAAGAGTACTCCCTACAAGTTAAAACAATTAAAAAAACAACGATATTGCAATAAAAACAACATAGCTAGCAGAAAAAATTCGAAAATTGAACTTTTTAATTTTAACCCAAATACTATTAATAGAGATTCTCTTCTATTACTTGGAATCAGCAGAAAAGCCGCCTCCAACTGGACCAAATACTTACATAAAGGAGGACATTTTTATACAAAGAAGGATATCTTAAAGGTGTATGGATTAAACAAAACCACTTATAATACGATAGAGAAATTCATTGTATTCGCATCGAAGAAAAAATATAAAACAAAGCACGATATCACAATTGCAAAAGCAAATAAACAAGACTATGATAAAAAATATAGTATAATTAAAAAAAAACATAGCAATATCAAAATTGAAATTAATACATGTAATGCAGAAGAGCTGAAATTATTGAAAGGAATAGGAGATGTACTATCAAAAAGAATCATAAAATTCAGAGATAAGCTAGGAGGATTTGTATCAATAAATCAAATAAAAGAAGTCTATGTACTACCTGATGAAACCTTCAAAAACATAAAAGGAAATATATTTATAAATGCAAACAAAATAAAAAAGCTCAAGATAAACATAGAGGATGGCAAATCACTAAAAAACTTTCCTTATATCTCATACAGACTAGCATCTCAAATTATAAAATTCAGAAAACAACACGGATTTTTCAAAGATAAATACGACTTATTAAAAATAAGATCTATTGACAGTTTAAAGCTAAAGAAGATTGAACCTTATTTGGATTATGCAGTAAATTAAGATAATTATTTTCTGATATACTAGACTTTATATTGTTTTTCCAGCTTTAAGCAAAACCAAGCATCAGATCATGTCACTATATATTTTACACTTATTCGTCTCTTAAGGGCATAACATAAAAAGCTCTAACCCGCAAAGATTAGAGCTTCAATATAACTTATCCAAAAACCTTTAGCGTCTTTTAGTTCTGCTAAAACCACTTTTCGCCTTTGATTTAGGTTTTAAATCTTTAGCCAAATCCCTAACTATAGGAGATGCTACGAAAATCGAAGAGTATGTACCCACTATTATACCCAACAACAATGCAAATGCAAATCCTTTGATACTTGAACCACCAAACAAGAATAAAACTAATACAACAAAGAAAGTAGTTAATGATGTAATTAAAGTTCTACTAAAAGTCGTGTTAATCGAACTGTTCATTATTTCATCAACAGGTTTATCTCTATATAATCCTAAAAATTCTCTAATCCTGTCAAATACAACTACCGTATCGTTAATTGAATACCCAATTACTGTAAGAATAGCAGCAATAAACGCTTGATCTATTTCCATTGACCAAGGCACCCAACCATGGAATAATGAGAATGCTCCTAAGATAATAAAACTATCATGAAACAAAGCTACAACCGCACCCAAACTATATTCCCATTTAGAGAATCGAATAAATATATAAAGGAATATTGCTAACAGGGCAAAAATACCAGCCAACAAAGAACTCTTTGTGATATCGTCAGCAATAGTTGGCCCTACTTTATTTGAACTTGTAATATGAATTGCATCTTTTGTATATTCTTTCGTGAATTTATCTAAATCCATTCCTTTAAACTTTGAACTAAGCCCTTCATACATTTTTTCAATCACCTTATCAGTAGCTCCTTCACTATTATCCTTAATCATGTATGATGTAACAACATTAAATGTATTCTTAGTATCCACTGCCTTCACAATTGGAGTATTTCCAAACGGTGCAGTTAAAGCATCCCTGATTTCTTGAGCTTTAACATCTCCTGTTCCGGCAAACTCTATATTGAATGAATATCCTCCTTTAAAATCAACTCCAAGTTCAAACCCTCTGGTAAACATCGAAATCAAACTGACTAAAATCAATGAGCCGGATATAATATAAGCAATCTTCCTTTTTCCAAGCCAATCTATATTCATATTAGCAAAAGCTCCTTTCGTCATTGATGTCCAAAAAGAAATATTCTTATCTTTTGATTTAACCCAATATTCAAACATCAGCTTACTCACCAATACACCAGTAAATAATGAAAGTAATACTCCAATAATTAAAACAACAGCAAATCCTTTGATTGGGCCAAGTCCAAAATATGCAAGTAATATACCTACTAAAATAGTTGTCACATTGGCATCAATGATAGCTGAATAAGATTGCTTAAAACCATTTTCAATTGAAGTCCAAAGTGGTTTACCTACTCGCAATTCTTCTCGCACACGCTCAAATATAATAACATTGACATCCACTGCCATACCTATCGTTAAAATAATACCTGCTATTCCCGGCATCGTCAAAACGGTACCCAATGATGCTAGCACTCCAAAAATAAAGAAAATATTCAGCAGTAATGCTAATACAGATATAACCCCTGCACCACCATAGTAAAAAATCATAAACAACAATACCAAGGAGAATCCTATTATCAGAGCTATTGTACTTTTTCTAATATTGTCCGCCCCTAGAGATGGTCCAACTGTTGATTCTTGAATTATCTGAGGTCTTGCCGGCAACTTTCCAATTTCCAATATTCTTGAGAAGTCAGTAGCTTCCTGCATAGTATAAGCTCCGGTAATTGAAGAACGACCTCCCAAAATTGGAGACTGTACTCTCGGTGCAGAGACGACTTCATCGTCAAGGACTATCGCTATTTGTCTCTTCTTATCATTTGCTGCTTTTGTAGTCATCTCAGCCCATTTCTTTGCTCCTCTTTGATCCATAGTCAAAGATACTTCTACTTGACCATTATTTTGATCTATGTTTGCTTTTGCACTAACAACTCTATCACCTTCAAGAGGGGCTTTTTCCGAATTTGCATCTCTTTTGAGCACATACAGCTCGTAAGTATTGGTTTCCTCGCCTGTATCTTGATCCTTGATAGGATTCATCGACCATCTGAACATCACATCTTTTCTAAATAAAGATTTTATTTCAGGTTTGTTCAACATTTCCATTATTGCTTTCCTCTTGTTACCATCAGCATACCCGGCAACAGGAGTATCTGCACCTTGAGGTGAATTAACACTCAAAGACAACTTACTTAACAAAGGACCTCCCTCATAAGCCATATCATTCTTCTTAACCAATTGCATTGTAGAATCTCCTGTATCATTTCCTAAACTATCAAGAGTTGGATTCCAAATCGTATCATATTTGATTTTATTATCTTTTTCCAAATCTTCTTGCCCCATCATCTTCTTCAACTTCTTATCAGCTGCAACAAATGCATCGAATAGACCGGGATCACTCATCCTATATACATTCCAAAACTCAAGTTTAGCACTAGCTTGAAGGAAATTTCTCGCTCTTTCCGGATTATCAATACCCGGAAGTTCAACAAGTATCAAATTTCTGTTCTCATCCAATGAAATATTTGGCTGAACTACCCCCAATTTATCAATTCTCTGCTTAAGCATACTATATGTTTGCTTAACGGTCTCATTACCTTTCTTCCTCAATAATTTCAATACATCTTCATCTGTTGAATTAAAATTAATTTCATCTTTAAGAGATTGATTATGTGCAAATATTTTTGACAATTTTTTACCATTAGCTAATTTTTTCCACTCTTGATAAAATAGTGTCGTAAAATCCTCCTGAGAATTTTTCATTTCTTCCTCTGCATTATCCAATGCTTTTCTGAATGATGCGTCTTTATTATAACCGGAAAGAGTCAAGAAAAAATCTTTGAGATTTACTTGCATTATAGCACTCATCCCTCCCTTCAAATCCAGTCCGAGAGCCAATTGAGATTTTTTCAAATCATCATAGGTATAATCAGCCAAAAGAGGAATCTTGAAAATAACCTCACTTGACATTGAGTCTAAATAATAATTTTTTGCTTGTTTTTCCAATTCAAAAGCATCTTCACCATCCTTAGCTGTTGACACAACCTTTTGTGCATACTTATCTGCTGCTTTTTCTACTTTCCATGTCGGATAAATGTAGAGATATTGTAATAAAACAACAAAAACCAGCAGTACCAAAAACAGCTTAACAATTCCTTTTACTTGCATTATAAATATATTTTTAATTAATAGGTTTCTAAAAAACTGCGCAAATGTAACACTTTTCCCCAATTTAAAAGAATTTTACAAACGAAGATGTTCTTTTTTTGTGTAGTTTAACCAATATTTACTTTTTATCAAGGGTAAACTCATCAATTAATTAGCTTTTCTGGCAAACATTATCATTTTCCAATACATTTTGCCTCAAGCATATTTCAGACTAATGTACCTTATTAGTTGTATTATGATCAAAACATAATTGGTACAACACTAAATCAAATTAAATGAATCCAATAGAAAAAATTATGACCTAAATTACAACATTAATAACAAACTTCAAAGGATGCAAAATATCTCTTCTTCATTTCTTCACACATAAGACTAAGAGAATGAATTTATTATTTCAGTAAATGAATCAACTTTCATTGACGCGCCTCCGACTAGCCCTCCATCTACATCTATTTGTCCAAAAATCTCCTCTGCATTGGAAGGCTTCACACTTCCTCCATACAAAATAGCGGTATTTTCTGCTACCTCAGCATCAAACATATCAGCCAAATATTCTCTGATTGACCTATGCATATCTTGTGCCTGCTGCGGACTTGCCGTCTCGCCTGTACCTATAGCCCAAATAGGCTCATATGCTATAACAACTTTTTTCATATCTTCTTTGCTCAATCCCTCCAAACTGCCTTTAATCTGATTCCTGACATATTCTTCTTGATTATCCGCCTTTCGAATATCAAGTGATTCTCCACAACAAAATATTACTTCCATACCATTATCCAATGCAGTTCTCACCTTGTGCTTCAATAATTCAGGCGTTTCACAATTATACTCCCGTCTCTCCGAATGCCCCAATATAACATAGGGGATACCAATAGATTGCAACATAACAACCGATGTCTCACCTGTATAAGCCCCACTCAATTCTTGATGAGCATTTTGAGCACTTACAAATACATTGTCATTTGCCTCAGCAATACCATTAATTTTATTCAGATATAATGAAGGAACTCCAAGTACAACAGTAACATCACTAGGTATATTCTGTTCCACTATGCCTTTAGCAAGTTCGACAGCTTCACCAAATGTCTTATTCATCTTCCAGTTCCCAGCAGCAATTTTCTTTCTCATATTTTTATATTTTATTAGTTAAATCTTCCAACAAACCCAATTCTTTCCCAAGTATCCAATACCCATCGCACCCCTCGTACCCTTCGTCCCTTCGCAACAATCGTCCCTTCGTACCCATCGCACCCCTCGTACCATCGTCCCCTCGCACCCTTCGTACCCATCGCAACAATCGTCCCTTCGCAACAATCGTACCCATCGCACCCATCGTACTATCGTCCCCTCGCACCCTTCGTACCCTTCGCACCCCTCGTACCATCGCAACAATCGTCCCTTCGTCCCTTCGTCCCATCGCACCCCTCGTACCATCGTCCCTTCG
>JALSPK010000018.1 GCA_026986005.1 Saprospiraceae bacterium | reverse complement strand
ACAATTTATATTGGGTAATATATCCTTTGCCCATGCATATCAACCTCTTTCCGCAGATGCAAATGGAGATTTTGAAATTACAACATTGGATATGATATATATAAACAATGCAATATTGGGCTTACCATTAGGGACAGGCTGGGTTGATTGGAAGTTTGTACCTCAGGCATATTATGATAGTTACCATCCTTCAATGATCCCTATACCTCCTTATGATCCGTTTTATATCAGAGATGTGGAAAACAACGATATGCCGTATTTTGATTTTATGGTATTAAAAACAGGAAATACGGATTTGGTATTTAATTGTGACCAATGTTCAGCAACTCCCGGAACCGGTTCATTGGCTGGAGAGGCAATGGGAGAGGAATATATAGATTATGATATTGAAGAAGGTGGAGATGATATAGTTGTTACACTGGAGAATGATAATTTGGATACATTTGCGAATATCGGAATGGATATTAGGATTGAGCCGGTTGGATTAATACTTGATACGATGATAATGTACAACATGTCTGAAGAGATTCCGGGTTATAATTTCAATCAATCGAACGGAGAGCTAAAAATGATGTGGTTAAATAAATACGCTTATGATACATCAAGAAAATGTACAGGAAACACTATTTGTGAAATAAGATTAAAGAAAGAGAATTACTTAAAAGAAGATGTTGATATTGAAATAATAAAAAACAGTAAAATCAATAAATGCGTAATACAAAATATTACAAATAAGTATTATGATATTAAATTGAGAAAAAAATTGGAACTTCGCGATGAAACTAAGCAAGAAAGATTAAAGGTGTTTCCCACGGTGATATATGATAGATTCAATATGAAATTCTATGAGAAAAGAGACAATAAGGTGATTATCAAATTATACAATCTTTATGGAGAAGAAGTAAAAAACATTGGTTTTTCAACATATAAAGGGCTTAATTCTGTATCAATACCGGATTTGCAGAATTTGAAGAAAGGCATTTATCTTTATAAAGTCAAACTTGCCTCAAAAACATATACCGGTAAAATAATCAAGCAATAAAATTCTTAATTATGAGAATAAAGGATAAATTGTTGATAATGATATTGATGATACTTTCTGCTCTGCCCTCAACGGGGCAGAAAGTATTTGTTTCTGCTTGTTGTGGAGAGAATTTAATACGAGAGTTTGATATTCAAACCTGTGATTTTAGGGAAGTTTGCTATCATATTTATAATGGTCAAGAAACAGAGATAATTACCATTACACCTGGGGGTGAATTTTATGGGAGTCGTGGGTTTCATTATGAGATATTTTCTGTAGATACTAATACCTGTTATATGGATAAAGTAGGGTGGTTAAGGCATTATTACGGGACAACAGATGTTGAGTCGGATGAAAGCGGGAATATTTGGATGGCGTATGTCGATTTGATTAAGTTTTTTCCCGCTACTAAAAAATTTGTAAATTACGGAAAGATACCGGATACGATTCCCGTAGGAAATGGCACCCTTATGAAAAGATTCGGGGATTATTATTATATTAGTAATAGAGGAGGGTTGTATGATCTTAATAAATTGGTGAAATTGGATACTGCAGCACCAATGCAAAGCAAGGTGCTGTACACTTTTCCCGATTCGATGAATGTTGATGTGATGTTTTCAATCAGGAATAGTTGTGATGAATATACCACGTATGTATTTTACTATGTATTTACCAATTGGCCTTATCACACTACACATAGATTTGCGGAACTTGACTTTGATACAAAAGAGACATATTATATATGCGACATTGGAAAAATAAGACGATCGACATCTGTAGCTGTTCCGTGGGGTATTTTGGATTCCGACTGCAATTTGATTGTGGATTTGGATTTGGATAATAGCTCGGGAGCAAAGAGGAAAAATGATTACATTGCCAATGCACATTGCTATTATGACGGAGTATATTTGTCCGATATAGATCCGGAGGTTTATTCAGGAAGCAGAATTGATTCAGTAGATGTTTTTTTTGCAGGTTTTTCACCGGATGGACCTGAAGAGTTTCTGTATATTCCGGACTATGGAGGTTTGAATATTGAATGGCATAGTGGACAAAAAGCTACATTGATAAACAAAACACCATACAATTTCAATTCTCTTGAGATTGCATTGAGAAATATACAGTATCGCAATATATCAGATCAGCCGACACCAGGTGAAAGGAAGATAGGTTTTGTAGCCTATTCGAAGCAATTGGTCAGTGATACAGCTTATGCACATATTTTGATAGAAGAAGATTATCCTGTAGCAGGGAGGGATACACTGATAGAATTATGTTACGATGATCCGCCTGTTTATCTAAATGATTTATTGTCGCAAGGAGCATCATCCAAGGGAGAATGGCTAAATTCGACATCTTTTCACGGAATATTTGATCCAAAGAAAGATGCGGAAGGAATTTATCCTTATGTAGTTGTTAAGCAGGGCTGTGATCCTGATACGGCAAATGTAATGATAATAGTACATGATTTACCTGAATTTGATCTTGGGACGGATACTACGATATGTTCCGGTGAAGAAATAATATTGAAATGTAATTTGCAGGATGTAGAATGCAGGTGGCAAGACGGGAATAGCGGCAAATTGTATGAGGTGCGGGATAGCGGAAGATATATTTTGGATGTATGGGACACTTATGGATGTCATTTTGCCGACAGTATCCATATCGGTTATTTTAATGATAGCAATAGATATATGGAAATAGATACCCAGCTATGTCAAGGGATAACAATACAGTGGAATGAAATGCAGGTGGATAGTGCTGGAGATTACCGGATTCATGCAGATAATATAAATGGATGTGATAGTATTACGGTATTGCACGTAAAATATTTTCCGGAGATAAATACAATGCTGACGGGAGATAAATATATATGTGAGGGGGGTAATACAATCCTTGGAGCCGGAGAATTTGAGAATTATCAATGGAGTACAGGAGAAAAATCGCGGGAAATAGAAGTTGAATCACCGGGTTTGTACAGATTAACGGTCACGGATAAAAACGGATGTATAGCAGAGGATAGTATATTGGTAAAGAATGCACCTGTTGTGGAAATAGATTATCAGGAGATTTCGGAGAAATGCTATGGGGAGGGAAACGGTAAGTTAGAACTAAGCGGAATAAGAGGAGGAGTGGGAGGAGTCAAATTGTATTTTGCAGGAGAAAAAATAGAACCGGATGCTAATATTACCGGTTTGTCCCCCGGCCGTTATGTATTAAAATCGGTAGATAGTCTCGGATGTGAAAATCAAATAAAGATACAGATAGATAGTGCAGCTCAAATAAATGTAGATTTAGGACATGACCTTACAGTGAGTACATATGATACAGTGATATATGTAAAAGCACAATATAATATAACTGAGTATAAGGAAATATTGTGGTATATAAATGGAGAATTGACTGATGAGGCAGCAGATGAAATAGAGCTTACTATTGATGAGGATAAACAGATAATTGTTTTGTTGATTGCTAACAACGGATGTGAAGTAAGGGATACATTAAATATAACGGTTGATTTTAGAGCCAATATATATATTCCCGATATATTCACTCCTGATGGAGACGGGATCAATGATGTTTGGCGATTGCGTTATAAGGATTATAAGCCTTTGATAAAAGAAGCAGCGATATTTGATCGTTGGGGAGAGAAAATAATATTGAGAAAAAATATCTCCAACTTGGAATGGGATGGTACATTCAAAGGAAAGCGAGTTTCTCCCGGAGTATATCTTTATTATATCAGATATGAAAATGCAAAAGGTTATGATATTGTACTTACCGGAGATATTACGGTTATAAGATGATAAATACGGAGGTAGTGTAGTGTATTTATAAGTAATACGTATGCAAAAATAGCGATTTTGTATCTTAATTTGATTGGCAGGCACACAATAGAAATGTGTAAAAATTGCACCGAAGGAACAAAAGTTTGGCTGTTTTAGGAGGGAAGTTGTCTTTTTGTATGGATAATATTAACAAAAACCTTAAAATAATTGGATATTACTCCCTTTATTTCAAAAAAAATTAATATTTTTGAACAATATTGCAGCATTTTGTTGTTTTGTGTAATCTTATTGATAGAAATTATCTTTAACACTAAATTTTCGTATTATGACAAAAAAAAATGTTTTAACCGGATCGTGTGTACACACACACACACACACACACACACACACACACACACACACGGCGTGATTTTTATAGGCAACAAGTTACTAATGGAAATGCAAAGAGAGTTTTTACAAGATATACAGGAATAGTTTTGTTAAGTATGCTTTTTATGTTTACGGGTTTTAATACGGCATTAGGGCAATGCGATAATTACGATTTGAGTTTTTCAGGAGTGGAAGAACTGAATTGCTACGATAGAGCTATTGATTCATATTCGATAAATGATAATAATGTTACGGAAACTTTTCAGAAATTATCAATTATTATTATTTATACGGGAAACATAACGATTTATGAAGATGAAACAAGGGAGTATTTAAATGATAATTTGAAGGATAAATATGAACCTTATTCCGGAAATACCGATATAGTAAATTTTGAACCTAATAAAATCAAGATTGAAGCAAAATTGAAAAACGGAGAGAATGCGGTAAAGATTAAAGATTTATTACCTATTATTACTATTTATTTTACTGCCAATCCTGGTGAAAGTGTTGAGTTTTCTTATGATTGGGTGCCTTGGTCCAATTCCAATACAAGATACTTTATTTATCCTACGGGAGCCCCCTGTGCACCTTTAAATACTTATCCCGAACCATATACTTTTGCGTCATCGGAAATGAGTGGAGTGATGCAAACTAATGTAAATTGTGATGGTCCCTATAGCAATCATCTTCAGGACGCCTTAGTATCGTATTACAATATTGATAAAGAGCCTGGAATTCCTTATGCACAAGTGATGTCAAATGACTTGGGAGAGTTTTCTTCCCCCGGACAGCCGGATTGTACAGTGAAAGTGTCACCCGCTAAAGATAACGTACCTGCGGATTGCGGACTTGATGGACAAGACATAAATTTGATTCAACAATTTATATTGGGTAATATATCCTTTGCCCATGCATATCAACCTCTTTCTGCAGATGCAAATGGAGATTTTGAAATTACAACATTGGATATGATATATATAAACAATGCAATATTGGGCTTACCATTAGGGACAGGCTGGGTTGATTGGAAGTTTGTACCTCAGGCATATTATGAT
>JALSPK010000017.1 GCA_026986005.1 Saprospiraceae bacterium | reverse complement strand
CGCATAATATTTTTTTAGAATATCAATCTTCAAGGCCTTAATGTTCATAAAGACCTTGAAGATCGATATTTGATTATTTAATAACAATAAATCTATGAGTTTTCTTCTCTCCTGTACGGTCTATTATAAAATACACTCCATCAGGGTAATCACTAACATCAATTGTCTTAGAGCCTTGTATTTTGATAAATTGCATTATTTTCCCAACGCTATTGGTTATTTCCAACGCCCTTTCATCATTTCCCTTAAAATTGACCGTGATACTGTTATCGGTAGGATTGGGGTAAAGAACAAAACCATCATCACCTTTTGAACTCCTAAGCTTTATCTCCTTATCTTCGTCACCGCAATCATCACTATACAATTGAAAATCCGAATCAAAACTCAATCTCAAAGATCTGGCTAAAAACACAGGATTGCCATAAATATAACTACATCTTTCAGATACTTCCCGGATAGAATTTTGTTCGTTTTGAACAAAACCGCCAAAACCAGACAGTTGATATGCCATTGTCATAGATAGCATATCTATATAATCATCATAGTAAGTATCTCCTGTTTTTTTCAAAGAATTGCAAGTATTTAACAAAGTTGCTACAGTTTGATCAACCTGTGTCCTTTTATTTGATATCTCTGTAGCATATTCATTTTGAAGAGTTATATATTGCTGCAACAATTCCTTATATTCAGCATCATTCGTATGTATAGTTATATCATTTGTCAACGGATCATAAGTAAAGGTCTCATAATTGTTAATAGCTGTTGCAACCTCACCCATATTTTCAGACCATTGATTTATCTCATCTTCCGTATATATTGGTATTGTCAATACATCATTCAATTGATATTGTAGTGTAGCTATCCCAATCTCTTGTTGGTATTCCTGATCTTGCATCACATCCTGAAACATTGTACCTCCCAAATCCCAATAATCAAGTATATGTCTTATCGTGGTTATTTTCACATCGTGCAAAACGCCACCTGTCCCATAGTGCTTTTTTACTTTTTTCACCAATGCGGTATCTCCGTCAATCACCTTTTTGTATTTATCAACAGATATTGTTGTAACATTGACTCCGCCCGTACTATTGCTACAGCCATGAGAATCAACACCATCATTATTCCAAGCGAACCAATTACTTATATTTGCAAAATAATATGGAAACAGATCCGTACCCTGACTACCCGCAAGGCTACCAACTATAAACTTATCATCTATTGCTATTTCTGAACTATTATAATTATACGCTCTTGGATCTCCGGGAGTTGTAACACCAAAATGGTTTCCTTTGTATGCCTGAATACCCGTATGACCGAAGGTTTGAATCTGATTGCCGTATTCTATACCTTTTGCAGTATTTGACACTTCGTTTTCTCTTAATTCTCCTCCGGAATTGTCTCCAAGCACGTTAATTCCAGCACCATTTCCTGATGTACTATTACAATATACAGAAGATATATCCGAAGAATTAAGCCTTACACCGTAAGAATCAAAAACCACCGGTATCCCATTGTATCCACTAATATCCATATCATTGTATCCTATTTGATTGAAAAATCCGCCATCAATAGAGATTCCTGCAAATGCAGAAGAAATATCACTATTTTTATATACAGTAGCACCCTGCATATTATTATAGTAAACACAAGTCAAACCAGGAAATAAGCTTGCTGTTGTTTCCAACAAATCATTGTGTTGAGTGTACCATTTATTCTCTCCTTCTACTCCATTCAATTCAACAGCTGTAAAATAACTTGAAATTGAATTTCCCTGAATATATCCAACTGATTGCTTCAAATCCCCGATTACGCCCCTACTGACACCGGAAATAACATTATTTTTGATGTAAGTCACTTCATCCAATATTTGAGAAACTCTTTTGATTGCGATACTCCCTCCATTTATATTATTATCTTCAATATGAGATAAAAAAGCCCCTGCTACTATTATAGAATTATCATTTGATGTAAATTCGCAGTTCTTTATTGAGGACGAGAATGTCCATTCCGGAGAAGATAATTGAGATACTATACCGTTTGTACAATTATCAAACGATATATTATTCAGATTAGATGAAGTATTGATTGTTTTTATTCCGGTTGTAAGATTACTAAAACCCATAAATCCATTAATATTCAAACTACTATTATCATCTCTAATCCATATACCGACATCGCCCTCTTTAAATTGTGTATATCCTCCCCAAGGACTTCCTTCAAAATGTAATCCGACATCATTATTAAAGCTTTGCTCCAACAATGCTATACCGACAGTATTATCATGAAAGTTCCCACCAAAAACATAGCATTCCGATAAATTGTGAAGATTTATTGCTGTTGATGCATCGCTTATCTCGGATTTTATAAATTCAATTTTACCACCGCTTTCTACATCAATTCCATTCCATGTATCGTTACTACAAGCATATATCTTGGTATCTATTATTTTTAATACATTTCCATCTTGTATTCTTATACCTGATCCACTTGACATCTGCAAGGTAGCATAATCATTAAAAGAATAATCAATATCTACAACAAGATTGCCATGAACAACAATTGTATTGGATTCAAAGGGAATAATATCACTCAAATAAGTATCTACACCATCAGTTCCTATAGTCTCTTCATCATCCAAGTAAAAAGAATCTCCTTCTGGATTCATGACATCTCCTGTCTCAGGATTGACAATAAACAATCGTAATTCTGTCATTGGTACATTGACCAAACCTTCAAAGCAAACAAAATCAGTAGCATCACCGGTAAGATTTACTGTTCCTCTAATAGTAGTATAATCATCATCTTCCGATAAAAATTCGTAATCACCAATATTGGTAATTGTAATACTTCCGGTAGGATATTTTATATCCACCACGTATTGACTACACTCACTTTCAGGCTCTGTCCAGTTGCCATTGGCAACAAAACAAAACTCTCCTGTACTCAGATCACATGAGAATCCGGTTTTTGAAAGTTGGTAATCATAAGAATTGCATTGTCCATACATACCGGCAATACCGATTGTGAACAACATTGTTAATAATAAATATATTTTTTTCATATTTTTTAATTTTTTTTGTAACTTTATCGGGCAGAATGTTTTTAAGATGAAAAAGAAGAATTTTTCAGCCCAAATAATTCTACCCGATTAGTTATATTCAGATTTGTTGGTTAAAATAGGAATTATTTTTTACATACATAATGTCCAAAATAATATGAACTTAATGAAAGGATGTATATTGCCACAATAGTAAAACCATGAATTGGCAATAAAATAACTAAAAGTAACATTACGAAAGCCAAAGCTAAAATAAAAAATAAATGATATTTTTTCATAATAAATTATTTAGTTTATAGGAATATTTATACCAACCCAAACTGCAGACATATATGATCCTATTATTAATGACCCCAACCCACCAAGTCCCAAGCCTATTACACCACCAGCAGCATCTGCACCTATTGTTACAAGATCCTTCCATGTGAAGTAGGCTTCTATACCTTCCTCAGAATTATTTTCAATCTCATTTCTCCATAAATTATATGAATTAATAAAAATGGACTGAAAAACATCAACATAGCATTGGTCATTTTCATTGTATACATAATTATCTAAATTATTCAATTCTATAAAAACTTCAGATATATTCCTCTCAGAACCAAAAATTATCTCATAAAAATATTTTAACCTATTTGCAAGGCCAATAGATATTTTCCCTGAAGACATTAAATCATTAATTATTAATCTCGAATCGAACAAGTTAAATCTATGATAATCAACCCCTAAATTTTCATAATAATCGATAACATCAATAGAACTATTTAATTCCTGTATAGTATAAGCAGTTGAATCCAGACTATATAAAACTTGTATAATTGTTGTATATAATAATGAATCATTTTTAAGTATTCTTTGTTTATCTGCTTTATTCAAAGAAAGTATTTTACCTAATATATAATTATGACCTTCACCAATTGAACCAAACATAGAGTACCCAGTATCATTACATGAAATAGTGCCAAAATCCTGTCCTTGACTAAAAATATTTGAATTTTGATCACTAAAATATTTGAGATCTAGGTTCTCTTTGGAATTTAGATTGTAGTTTCCAATTTCGTCAACATCAAATGGTGAACTGTTATTACATGCTGAAATCGAAAATAAAATCATAACTATTACTATAAAAAATATATTCTTTTTCATTTTAATAAAATTTAATAATTACCCTACTTCCATAATTCCAGGCGGGTGATTCGGGATAATTCCCCCGCCGGTATCTAACCGGAAACATCACTTTATTATGAAAACCTGTAAGAACAATCATTAAAATCTCTCTTTTTGCTATAAATGTAATAACTGTAAAGAAAACGATTTAGTTCCTTGTAATATAGATTTTTTCAATAATAAACTTCCAGTTCAATACCTATTAATTTCAATAAAACGCTACATCAATTTTTTTTCATTTGATGAGCTGCAGTGCTTACTAAAAGGCATTGCTAGTCATATTATCTCTGGTTGAGACGCTATGAGACGCTATGAGACGCAAAATATTGCATTTGTACATCTCTTGCCTGATCAGCATAAAACCGGTTTAGACTTACCAAGTTTTGGAAACTTGGCAAGTCGGGGGTATTAAGAACGGTGGATCGGTCTCTGACCAAGTCTCCACCCTTTCTGATTTTGAGAAATAAAATTCGGTTTTCGGAATATTTATCTTATTTAATATGAAATATAATATTATGTCGGGGGCAATTATGAAAATATTTATAATGACTTTAATAAGTTCAATAGCTTTATTTGCATAGCTTCTTCCCCCTATCTTTTTCTGCAACGAAGTGAAAGAAAAATATAAGGGGGAGCGTAGTGCATTGAGCATTGCAGAGGGGGCAGCGTTGATAATCTTTAGGAAATTCTTGATTTGATTTGTTTCAAATAAATTTGAAACACCATTTAAAAGCCTCCATCGGAAATTAAAGAACGGAATCTTAGTTGAACCGGACTTTAAATGGTATCGCAAATTTATTTGCGATATATAATGAGTGCCTTCTTTTGTTTCAAATAAATTTGAAACGCCATTTAAAGTAAACCATCGGAAATTCAAGAGTGCCTGTACATTAGTCAGGGAAGGCTTTAAATGGCATCGCAAATTTATTTGCGATATTAAATTAGTGCCTTCTTTTGTTTCAAATAAATTTGAAACGCCTTTTAGGACTTGAAAGCACGCTATAGCGTGACTTCAAAG
>JALSPK010000016.1 GCA_026986005.1 Saprospiraceae bacterium | reverse complement strand
ACAACAAAATCCAGCGATGAAATACATGCAGTATTTGATGCCTGTATTTTTTATTGTGTTTTTCAATAGTTATGCCTCAGGACTTACAGTTTATATGTTTTTCAGCAACTTATTTACAATAGCTCAAACGATCATCACTAAAAATGTGATTCTTGATGAGAAAAAAATAAGGGAAAAATTAGAACTGAAAAAAGCAAAACCTAAAAAGAAAAGTAAATTTGCTCAAAAGCTGGAAGAAGCTATGAAGCAGCAACAGCTTGATAAAGAAAAGAAAGGTAAAAGATAGATAATCCGCTAAGGCAGCCGGCACAATAGGGTTGAGACAGAGATAACATTTAAGTTGTATAAAACAAGGATAAATGAATAAGAAGGTTGGAGTAGTTGGCATGGGGAGTTTTGGAGCAGCAATTGCAAAGTTGCTTTCCTACAATTCTGATGTTCTTATATACAGTAGAAATACTCAAAAAGTAAACAAATTCAATTCCGACCATTTTTTTAAAGGGGCAGAGTATAATTCTCGAGTAATGGCTACCTACTCATTAAAAAAGATAGCTGAATCTTGTGACTTAATATTTATCGTTGTGCCTTCTGCTAGTTTGAGAGAGTTGATGAAAAAATTTGGCCCAATGCTTTCTCCTGCAAAAATAATAATACATGGAATAAAAGGACTGGATTTGGATAATCTGGACTTAAATGATTCTGATTTTTCTAAATTTAATAAAGAGAGGGTAAAAACCATGAGCAAAGTTATTACTGAAGAGAGTTCAGTAGTAAGAATTGGGGCTCTTTCAGGACCAAATCTTGCTAAAGAGATATTGGAAGGACAACCAACCGCTACGGTAATAGCAAGTGCATTTGATGAAGTAATTAAAATCGGACAAGAAAAACTTTCAGGAGAGAGGTTTTATGTATTTGGTTCACAAGATATAAAAAGCGCAGAATTTGCCGGTGTATTTAAAAATATTATCGCCCTTGGATCAGGTATGCTGGCAGGAAAAGGAATGGGAAAAAATATGCAAGCGATGTTAATCACTCGTGGATTAAGAGAGATTATCATTTTCGGGGAACTACTGGGGGCTAAAAAAGAAGCTTTTTTAGGAACTGCCGGAATCGGTGATCTGGTAGCAACAGCGACTTCAAGTCTGAGTAGAAACTTTACTTTTGGAAAAAGGCTTGGTGGTGGTGAAAGTATGGAAAAAATCCTAGCCACAATGGACGAAGTAGTTGAAGGTGTGAGAACATTGTATATTGGGATGATGCTATCAAAAAAATACAAATTACATACTCCTATCACTTTTATTTTATACAAAATAGTTTTTGATAATTACGATATAAATAAAGCCATTTCTTACCTTATGAGATATCCGTATGCGGAGGACGTAGATATATTTTAAGCTGACTCCTCAATTGCATTTACTATTTTATCACAAGCAATACCAATTTCTTCTTCATTAATAGTAAGCGGAGGAGCTAGTCTAAATGATTCTTCATTATACAAAAACCAATCCATTAAAACTCCCTTTTTGTACACATTAGAAATCACCTTTTTTACAAAATCTCCATTGCCCAAATCAACTGCAAAAAACAGTCCTTTGCTTCTTATTTCCTTAATCAACGGATGCTTTAATCTCTCCAAAAATAGTTGTTCTTTCCTCTTTACCTCCTCTATTAATCTTCGATCTATTAACTCGTCCAAAGATGCTACTGCTGCTGCTATAGATACAGGATGACCGCTAAATGTACTTATAAAACCCAAGATTGGATTGTTAGTAAATACCTCCATTACTTTTCTATTTGCCACAAGAGCTCCAGTTGGCATACCTCCACCCATAGCCTTTGCAATCAATAACACATCAGGAACGATATCATAGTGTTCAAAGGCAAATAACTTTCCGGTTCTACCAAACCCTGTCTGTATCTCATCAAATATCAACAAAGCTCCAACTTTATCGCATTTATCCCTCAACGCAGCAATGAATTGTTTGTCTGCAATTTTTATTCCTATATCTCCTTGAATTGTTTCAGTGATGACTCCTGCTGTATTGTTTGTGATAGCATCAAGAGAATCAATATCATCATAGTTGATAAACCTAATTCCGGGAACAAAAGGTCTATATGCTTGTGAGAGGTATTCATTGTCCATTAAGCTTTGTGCTCCGTGAGTATTTCCGTGATAACCATTTCTACACACTATGATTTCATACCTTTCTGTATATCTTTTAGCCAATTTCATAGCTCCTTCCACAGCTTCTGAGCCCGAATTTGTATAAAATACACTATTCAGACTTTTGGGTAATAGATTTGTAAGTTTTTGTGCAAACTCTACCTGTGGAGATTGTATATGCTCGCCATAGACCATTGTATGCATATACTTTTTAGCCTGATCCTGAACTGCTCTTATAATCTTTTTATTCCCGTGCCCAAGATTACTGACAGATATTCCACTAATCAAATCCATGTATTTATTTCCATTGGTATCATATACAAAAATCCCTTCGGCTCTTTCAACTTCCAAACCTAATGGGAATGGACTAGTCTGTCCTACCAAATCCATAAATAATCCTCTTAAACTTTTTGACATAATTAATATCTGTCCAGACAATTCAAGTCTTCAAAGGCAATTTTCAATCTGTTTACCATTGAGTTTTCACCTGCTCTTAACCATTTTCTAGGATCATAAAACTTTTTATTTGGTTTATCATCTCCATCAGGATTACCAATTTGGCCTTGTAAATAGTCATTGTTTGCCTTGTAATATTTCATTACTCCTTCCCAGAATGCCCACTGGGTATCAGTATCAATATTCATTTTTATCACACCGTAGCTTATTGCTTCTCTTATTTCTTCTCTTGTCGAGCCACTTCCTCCATGAAAAACAAAATTTACGGGTTTGTCATCATCAAGATTGAGTTTTTTAGTAATATATTCCTGCGAATTTCTCAAAATCTTAGGTGTAAGTACCACATTTCCCGGTTTATACACACCGTGTACATTTCCAAATGAAGCAGCAATAGTAAAGTTATTTGATACCTTGCTCAATTCTTCGTATGCATAAGAGACTTCTTCAGGTTGTGTATACAATCTACTCGCATCTACATCGGTATTGTCTACTCCATCTTCTTCACCCCCTGTAATTCCAAGTTCGATCTCAAGAGTCATTCCAATTTTACTCATTCTCTCTAGATACTTTTTACTTATTTCTATATTCTCTTCCAATGATTCTTCAGAGAGATCCAGCATGTGAGAACTAAATAGAGGCTTACCGTTTTGTTTGAAAAACCTTTCTCCTTCATCTAACATTCCATCTATCCATGGCAACAATTTTTTCGCAGCATGATCTGTATGTAAAATCACAGGTATACCATACATCTCTGATACAGTATGTACATGTTTAGCTCCGGATACAGCACCTATTATTGCTGCTTTATAGCCGTCATTTGGAATAGATTTTCCGGCTATAAATTGAGCGCCTCCTCCTGAAAATTGTACAATCACAGGAGAATTTACAGTTTTCGCTGATTCCATAATTGCATTTATAGAATCATGACCTACTGCATTGACAGCAGGTAATGCGAAATTATTTTCTTTTGCTATTTTAAAGATTTTTGCTAAATCCTCACCCCATGCAACACCGGGTTTAACGATACTTGATATTTTTCCAGCCATAATTTTTGATTATTTTATAAAAAACAAAGATAATTCAAAATTGCTTAGTGTCTGCACGAAAAGAGACAAAATTTTAATTATTAATAATTTTATATAAAGGCACTATTTAGAATAGATGCATTTTATAAAACAAAATCCCGTCAAGGTTTATACCAAATCGCTACCAATATGCTGATTATTAAAAGCTTAGTTTTCACATCTTCATCTTCAAAAAATGTTTCCATAGCTAAGGTTATGCAAAGATTTTTTCATTGAATAAACAAAAACTAATTCTTTTTCTATTTCACCATCTTGATAACGGTTTGGTATTAGTATAATATTTCAAATCAAGTATTTTTGTTAATGAATTCAGGTTTTAACATAATTATTTACCCAATTAAATATTAATCTAGTATCTTTGAGAAATATTTAGTGTCTGTCTGTAAAGTGCTTGATTTTTGACAAAACATTTAACTAAAACCATATGAAGAACTTAAATTTTAGATTGCGTGATATTCATATTGATGCTGAAAATATATTTGAAGATATAAAAACAAACAAATCCTCTTTTATATATAAAACTATCTTTTATTTACTATTTTTTATATCAATGATTAGTTATTTAGTTCATTCTTTTAAATTCGGGTACGGATTTGGCACTATTTTTTTAGTTTTACTGTTAGCCTATTTCCTATATTTTATTTTTAATATTAAAGCAGCATTGAGAGAAAACATTAAGTCACCCAAAGCAGATAAAATTGATCCTGAAAGTCCTGAGTTTTTAAAGGCAAGAATCCAATATATTTCAGAAGGAATCAAAGTGACAGCCACTAGGATAATGCTTGTTAGAAATTTTTATATCATATTTTTCCCGCTCACGACATTTATTTTAATATATATACTTAGAGGAGATACAGAGACAAAATCATTAGTAATCACATTTGTCATTTCAATAATTTTAGGAGGTATTTTTTGGTATTATTATTTCAAAAGCGATCTAAATGAAATAGAGAGCGATATGGAAGAGCTAAGTGATTTGGATGATAAAATTAATGAACTTGTATCTAAATCTTGATAGTTTTTTACTTTTTTATCAAATTTCAATGTCGGTATGTTTTCTTGAACTCAAAAATTAGAATTTATATCAATTAATTCCAGTGGATTTAATGCCAGTCCGTTTTTCCACATCTCAAAATGCAGATGAGGCCCGTCTGTTAAAGTGCCGGTATTACCTATTACCGCTATAGCTTCACCTCCTTCAACAAAATCTCCAATTTCTTTAAAAAGTGAAGAATTGTGTTTGTATACGGAGATAATACCATTAGGGTGTTGAATAATGATTGTGTTACCGGTCTCCGTACTCCAGTCAGAAAAAATAACGATACCTCTCATTATTGACTTAATTGGAGAGTTTTTATACCCTGCAATATCAATACCATAATGCCCTGATTTCACTTCGATTTGCTTGTTTATTTTACCTTCTAATGGTGCTGTAAAATGATATTCATTTAGACTTTTTCCTGTTGAATGAATCATCCTTTTTGTTTTCGAATTATTGTCTGAGGAAGCCACATTGTTCAGTGAAGGTGTATTAGCCTTATTTACAATTGCTGACGTATCATTACCCAAAATTATTTTTTTCAAAGATTTGTTATATTGTTCTTGAGTTTTCATTTTTGTCTCTAGCTTATCAATATATCTATTGAGCTTAAGAACATAAGTATTATTTTCGATATCACCATATCCAGGTACTAAATGCTTGATCGGCGTATACGAAATTAATAAAAACATTAAGATAAATAGCATTACTACAATGGTACTTAGAAAAATATATAGATTTCGCAGGTTCAAACTAAAAGAATACTTTTCTTTAAATGTGTTCTCATTCATTATTACTAATCGTAGATTTTCACTTTGTTTTTTCCTATTTTTTTCTCCCATTTTAATGCAAAGTTGACCGCTTAATTGATTTTACCTAGACTGAATGCCAATAATGTAATTTAATAACGTGCGTTTTAAAATATTTTTACAAATATAGTGTTATATTATTCGATATTTAAACTAATTTGGTGAATTATTAGATTTACTTTATTATTAGGACATATTTCACCGCTAAAACTTATATATATTTATGACACTTAGGAAAATTATTTTAGCCGTCATATTTTTAATAGGATTTGTATCACTCAATTCTTGTAAGACAACAAAGAAAAAAGGTGAAGTTTCTAAAGTCGGTAAATTTTATAAGAATACTACTGCCTATTATAATGGATATTTTAATGCTAATGAAATATATCAAAATGCATTGGTAGTCTTAGACAACCTGCACAGAGATGATTATAATCATATCCTTCCTTTGTATACATATAGAGATGTTCCGGACACAAAATCCGTTTCGCAAGATCTGGATAAAGTGGTAGAGAAGCTGGGAAGAGTAATCAATCTTCATCGTGTGGCTGACTGGGTCGATGATAGTTATTTGCTGATGGGAAAAGCTCAATATGTCAAACAAGATTTTGAAAAAGCTCAAAATGTATTTGAATATTTTGTCGATGAAATGAATCCTGCTTTTAAAAAATCTAATTACAAAACCAAGAAGTCAAAAAAAGCAAAAAAGAAAAAAGTAAAAAGGAAAAAACGTAAGAAAAAGAAGAAAAGTAAGAAAAAAAGGAGGACTAGAAAACAAAAAGAGGCAGACGATAAAAAAGAAGCTGAAAAAAAAGCCAAAGAGGAAGAAAAATTAAAAAAAGCAAAATCAGAGGTTGTAAAAAGTAGTACCTTTCATAGAAAAGGTTCAAAAAAAGATTGGGAAACATACAACGAAGGGTTGCTTTGGATGGCAAAGACTTATATCGAAAGAGAAAAGTGGGCATCTGCCTATTATCTATTGACAAGATTGAGAACAGAATACCAAAACAAAACTCTTAAACGCGAATACCCTAAAGTTAAAGCATATTATTATTTAAAGCAAAAAAATTATACGGAAGCTATTGAACCTCTTCAAAATGCTATATCATTTGCATCAGATAAAAAAGAAAAAGCAAGATTGGCATTTATTTTAGGACAGGTTTATGAGAAACTTGATAATTCTACCAAAGCATTTGCTATGTACCAAAAAGTTGGTAAATTTAAACCCGATTATGACTTGGAATTTAATGCAAAACTGAAAGTACTAAAAAACAATAGTGCAAATGAGGAAGATTATGTATTGAAAGAAATTAAAAATTTATTGAAAGAAGATAAGTACGCAGACTATAAAGATAATATTTATTATACTTTGGCTGTAATTAATATGCGAAACAACGATGTCCCTGAAGCTATTATTAATTTTAATAAATCTATTGCGAATAACAAAAGTAATCCTGCTCTTAAAGCAGAAGTATATTATCAATTGGCAGATATAAATTTCAAAAAACAAAAGTACATTCCCGCCAAAAAGTATTATGATAGCACTTTGATGGTAATAAACAAAACAGATGAAAGGTATCTTGAAATTAAAGGTCTTGCCAATAACCTTACGGAAATAGCAAAAAATCTTGAAACTATACAACTACAAGATAGCCTTATAAGAATTAGTAAGCTACCGAAAGATGAACAAATGGCACTTGCTATTGCGATTAAGAAAAAACAATTGGAGGAAAAGAAAAAAGAAAAAAATATACGTAAAAGTATAAATGAAAGAAAAAACGGTTTTGCCCAATCCTCGATAGGAGGTGCTGAAATGATGCGAGGTATGGGTGGTAAAATGAGTCGTATTAAAAGTTCATTTTTTATCTACAATAAATCATCTCTTGAAACAGGTAAAAAAGAATTCAAATCAAAATGGGGCACAATATTGTTGGAAGATAATTGGAGGCGCTCCAGTAAATCGGATAGTGATTACAACGATGGAGAAGATAGTGGGGGTGAAGATGAAGAGATAGCTCTGACGGACATAGAGATGAATAATTTGCTCCGTGGAGTTCCACGTACTCCTGACCAACTAAAAATGGCAAATTCCAGAATAATGTCATCAATGCTAAATCTTGGTATCTTGTATAGAGAAAAATTAGGTAATTATAAAAAATCTGCTGATATCTTGGAGCAATTGTTAAACAGGTATTCCGGTTTTGACGATGAATGCAAAGCAATGTATTATCTTCAATTTTCATACAAAGACCTTAACATGTATACTAAAGCCAATAATCTGGTTGCAAAAATGTCAAATTCATTTCCTGACTGCACGTATACAAAAGTATTGACAGACCCGGAATTTGTTAATTCAAGAAAAAACAAAGTAAATCTTAAGGAAAAATATTATGCTGATATCTTTGATTTGTATACAAATGGTGAATATGAAAAAGCTCAAGCAAAAATAAATAATGCTGATGAAGATTTCAAAAAAGATGCAAAGTTTGCTATAAAATTGGATTATCTTACGGCAAAAATAACAGGAAAAACTGAAGGTAGGGATAAATATATCCTAGCACTTGAAAGATTTATTAAAAAATATCCAAATTCAAAAGAAGTTATCCACGCTAAAGAAACCTTGAGATTTATCAAAGGTGATAAGGATACATTCAATAAACTTATCTATGAAGAAGACTTAGAAAAGTTCACGTATCAAAAAAACAAACTTCATTATATACTCATAGTAGTCCACGATATAAACGATGATGACTTGAAAATAATTAAAACGTCAATATCAAATTATAATAAGAGTTTTTATAAACTTGATAGGTTGAGAATGTCTAATATTTACTTTGATACAAAGGGAAAAGATCAGGTTATTCTACTTAGAAAATTTAGTAGCGCAGATGCTGCGATGAAGTATTATAATGATGTAATTAAACTAGATGGGGATTATATAGACAGCAAATACAATTATGAGATTTATGCTATCTCTCAAAAGAATTACAGGGAAGTAATCAAGCAACGATCTGTAAATAATTACAAGGGATTTTTTATTAAAAATTATTTTCAAGAGAAAAAATAATGAGAAAGAGAAGAAAAACAGGAAATATAATTTTAACTTGGGTTTTGTTTTTACTTCTTGTATTGAGTTTGACCCTAATTGGCCTTTCTATTTATTTTGAGCAAGTTCCTGATAAAACTGCTGATTTGGTAATTAAAAAAATAAATGGTGATAGCATATTGATATTACCATCAAGAGAATCTATGATTCAGGATATAAATAAGAAAGATGAATTAATAGATTCTCTAAGAATACAATTGAAAGAATTAGAAAAATTAAAGTCTCATAAAAGAGCACTGGTAAACGTAGAGTCAGGGACTCTCAATATGAGGAATAAACCCCTTTTAGCTTCATCAATTGTTGCCAAAATACCAGACAGTAGCTATGTGGATGTCTTGTATTTTGACACTCATTATTTTTATCTAAACGGTAAACGTGGACGCTGGTGTAAAGTCAAATACGCTGATACAACCGGTTGGGTATGGGAAAGCTTTATTAAAATTCAAAATTAATTTTTTATTAAATCTTAACCATTTTTCCTGATCTGATATTACCGTTTTTATATTTTACCCTGATATAGTAGAGACCTTGTTTTAAGGGGGAAATATCAAGATTCCATGTGTTTTTCCGTTCCATTAACTTGTAGCCTAATTGATTGAAAATTTCAATTTTTTCTATTTTGCTCATTACTGATATTGTGATATTTTTCTTGGCTGGATTGGGGAAAATATCAATTTGGTTTGAACCTTTAGTTACTATTCCGGAAGATAATGGTTGCCGGTATTCATAAAGACCCAAATCCGGTTTGTTCCCGTAATATTTAAGGGAAATACCTTCATTTTGCATCCAATTTAGAGGTCTGTCGAGATATAATATATTATTGTTGTAATCAACTGAATCCAAAACGGCAATATCACCGCTTTCCAATTTGACGGTATCCGGTAAAAGCCATTTTATACCATATCCGTCAAAGAAATATCCGGCATTTTTTACATGCATTTCCCTTCCGCTACCATTTGTTAGTGTTGCGGTAAGAAAATCTCCGGTATCTATCAATTTGCTATCCTTTTGCAAGTGAAAATCATATAATGCAGTGTCTGCAAAAAGCGGATTAATTTCAATATTTTTGCTGTAAAATGCAGGGTAATTTGATTCAAACCAATCAATGGTATTTCCTTCTCCTTGCCATTGACCAATTACATTTTCGCCTGCTTCTGTTGAAAACAAATCGTTATTTCGCATAAAAAATCCTTCCAAACCGGTTTTATATACATGTTGAAAAGGCTTATTCCCTTCACATCCTATATTTTTATAAAAAATATTATTTACAATCTCATTATCAAAATAATTGTCTGATTCGGGATTATCAGTAGCTATCCCACCGCATTTGTTTCTATAAAAAACGTTGTGATATATCTTATTGTGTTTATTGTACAATGCTTCATCTTCATAATATTGCATACCGATTCCAACATTATTGTCATAAAATGTATTGAATCTTATTATACCGTTTTGTGCAGCATATTGAATACCGTTTCCCCCCGAAGGACTGTAATAATATGATGTTCCGGAAAAGGTATTGTATTCAATCAGATTATGTTTTGTAGCATCTTGGATATTGAATTCGTGATCAAAACCAGCATCTTCACAGTCGTATATTTCTCCGGCTTTTTGGTTTTCATTGTAAAAAGTATTTTTTCGTATCACGTTATAATTGCCGCATTTTATCACCCATAAAGCATGTTCTGCGTTTGTGAAAATATTGTCTTCAATCAAATTATAGTCGGATTTTATCAATGACAGATTGTCCTGAGTACTATTCTCTATAATATTGTTTATGATTTTATTATGGGTGGCTTCCTGAAAAAACAATCCGGTTTTGGAACTTCCGTATTCATCCAATGCATTGCTGAAAGTATTGTCCAAAATAATATTGTAATGAGCATTTACCCCGTACAACCACCTTCTCACGCTATCTATTTTTAGTCCTTCTATCCAGATATATTGTTTGTCATTGAGGTTTATTGCCGGTATTAATGATTCACCGGTGATAATCACTTCTTCTGAATTGTAATTATTGAAAGTGATATAACTATTTTTGGTTCCTGAATTTTGAGGAGATAGAGTTTCACTATATTTGCCTTGACGAATATGCACATAATTTCCGGCTTTTGCCACGGCAGCAGCAGCTGAAATCGTGTTGAAAGCCATTTTTGTTCCATTACCGCAGGAACGGTTTTGTACGGAATAATCATCACAAAAACTCTGTGCTATCTTATTATCGACATATAATACATCAAAATTTACCGGTGTATATTCATAAGCTCCGATGTCCGGTTTAAAGCCTTTGAAATCATTGTTTATCCCCGGAATTAGAACAGCTGCATTTATCAATTTACTATTGCTTTGCAATTTGAAATTGCCTGCGTCCGGTTCAACAAATTGTGGCGATAGGGATATACCGTTTTTTTCCATATCCGTAGCCTCTTGAAATTCCTGTAAATTAGAATAGTGGTGTGAACCCGGAGTCCAATACACAAACATTGAAGAATCCTTTGTATATAAATTGTCATAATCCATATCCAAAGTCCTGTCTCCGTCACCATATAGATATGACAAAGCATAACGAGTACCTGTAAAAGCATTATTGCGTGAGTAGACCTTGTTCCAATTTCCCGGCACTTTGAATTCTATTCCATCTACACCGGGCATTGCAGCATCACAAGTATTGTGAAATAAATACATTTTTCCGGATTTGCCATATCCGCTACTATTGAATTTGAAGGACATTCCCCTGTAAATACTATTACCGTATCCCGTGTTGTAAATCACATTGCGAATAGCGTAAGCCGGTCCTTTAACTACCGGAGCAAATGATATTCCCACCAACACATCATGAATGGTATTGTTCCAAACACGGATATTGGCACCATTGCCGTCAACAGAGATGCCGTCATCTCCGGCTTTGTATATCAAATTGTTATAAATATCCAGGTTTACCGGTGATTCATTGTCGTAAAAACTACCTGTGGATATTCCGTCCATGCAATTGTGAAAAATATTGTTGCGAATGACATTGCCTCTACCGTAAACAGGATCGTAAAAACCAATAAGAGTACTTTCAACGATGGTAGCCTTCATCCCATCCCAATCCCAATCTTCCGTAGTATCATAAAATTCACAATTTTGGATAGTTACTTGATTTGAATTGCGTTTTAGACCAATTCCCAGATTATTGATGGCAAATATACAGTTGTCAACAACATTGTGACTTGAGCTGTGAAAATACAAGGCTTTAGCCCAATTCCCTTGTCCGTAATAACGAAAAGTCAGGTTTCTAAAATGAAAATAATCCTGTTGGTACATATTAAATGCACGATGCTCTTTTGATATATTAATAGTAAGATTATTGGGGTTTTTGCCGGGAATATTTATATATAATTTATTTTCATCACAATAAAAACCATCTTGATTCCATCTGCGGTTTTTCAAATCTTCGTATGATTTATAACCATACAATCTGTTACCTTCTGCGACTACCAACTGAGTATTGGCGACATTTATTGTAGTCATATAAATATCATTTTCTACATTTTGCCAGATAAATGCGGTAGTATCCGAACCATCCAATATCGCTTTCTCGCCGGTTTTACCCCTAATAGTAATCGGTGCATCATAGTCGCCTGAACTATTTAATACAAAATTGCCATCATAGTAAACACCTCCCAATAAAACAACTTCTTCTCCGGCTCTTACTTTGGTGACGGCATCATGCAATGATCCCGGATTGGATAAAGTAAATTGCTCTCCGCTCCCTTGCGGGCTAACATAATACGAATGCGAAGCGGATTTCCATACCGGATTGGAGCGTGTACTAATGGTAGAGACTTCAACCCGGCCATTTAGATAAGGTCCGGTTTCATCGGAATAAATAAGTTTCACATCATAAGAAACTCCTGGTTTCAAGCCAAACAAACTTCCTACTATCTGTGTGTCGCTAATGCGGGTAGGAGGAAATCCTTTTTGATATTCACCATCGTGTTCTCTATATTCGATAGTGACTACTGCATCGTGTTGGGGATCATCGTTATTGTTGATGACAATATTGATACCGATAGTATGATAATTGGGATAAAATTCAATATCTGTAGCGTGAATGATAGAAAATGATATTAAGAATATAAGAGATAGAATTGATTTTTTCATATTTGTACATTTTAAATTACTAATATCTATTAGCTCTTCTTTAACTCAAAAGCACTTTACCCGAGAATATATATTTTTTCTGCAGTATACTATTATAAGATGAAAATGGTAGTGTCATTGCTGCATTGATATAAGAATAAAAAATATTTTTAAAAATTTATTGCATTTTTTATGTCACAAAACATCATTTTTTTCATACTATATGTAAAAGACATATAATTATGAAATATCTTAAGAAAAAAAATCAGATTATAGAACTTATTGCCGGTATCTTAAAGGAAAATTTTGGAGAGATGAATATTTCTAAGGCAAAAATTGAAAAGTATATTGATAAGGAGTATATAAAAAATTATCTAATGCCTTAGAATTCATTATATACAGGAGAATATAAATTATCTTTTCTATATTGTCCAATATCCACATATTTCAAATAGGTTGTCGTGTGGTCTAAAATTGATTTTTGTTTATCGATTTTCATATTTTGTTTTGTTGCAAATTTCATATTCATATTTTTCAAAGATTCTATACATTTTTGTTGTCGATGCTTGAGTATTCTACTCGGGTTGAAATATTTTGAGCTTTCAGCTCAAAGGTTTTTAAAAAGAAGAATTTGATGCCGCCTTAATATTATTAGAGTAAATTGTTCTGTATCTACATCTTTTATACATCTTAATTGTTTTTACTAAAAGCAATTTGTAAATATTATATAAATTTATATATGAATTTGTAAGAATTTGATAAATATATAGTTCTTTTAATTGTACTTTTGATAAAAAAAAGATGGAATTCCAAGAAAAAGACAAAAGAATCATTGAAAAAATGATTAAAATAAGTAAGAAAAAGCCATTACTTCCAGAGACATTTATTCCTTGGGATTACAAAGAAAAAGGTGAAGAAATATATCTTTCAGATGAATTGATATCAATAGGTGGGCTGGATGAATATGAAAAATTAACCCAAAAACAAAAAATAGAACTAGGAAAACATGAATTGGGGCAAGTAATGTATTCTTATGCATGGTCTGAAACTATGGCTTGTGCCTTTTTTAATCGGAGATTATTGAAAATTGACATGACCGATTTTGAGTATAAGTTTCTTATAAGGGAGACAATCGAAGAATACCGACATCAAAGCATGTTTTGCGATGCTATTGAAAGAATTGATGAAAAACCTTTGCCTCCTACTTCAATTCATAAATGGATTGCGAGTTTAACCGTAAAAATCGCACCTGATTCAATTATGTTTTTGTCTGTACTTGCAATCGAACTAGCAACCGACATATATGGCAATGTATTGAGAAAGGATAAAAATATTCATCCTGTTGTGCAGAAAGTTTCAGAGCTACATCATATCGAAGAAGAAAGGCATATACTGTATGCAAAGCTTTGGTTAAAAAAATATACTGAAAATGCCGGAATAATTCACAGGACAATTTATGCTTTGGTGGTAATATTAAATTTATATTTTATGCGAACTATGTATGTTAGATCTGAAATTTTCAGTCATGTTGGATTTTTAAACCCGAAGAAAACTTATAAAAAGGCAAAAGTGAATCTAGCTAAAAAGTTTGGTGAGCTTTGCCTTAAAGAAGTAACAGAATATGTAGACTCTTTTAATGGGTGGAATACTTTCACAAAATTCATAGCAAGAAAGATACTAAAAATAAGTATTTAATTTTAAGTTATATACATTTATTCAGAGATTTTGCAATTATTCATTAAAAAAAATAAGATGAACAGCTATATCAAATATATTGGTAGTTATTTGCCCGGGAAACCACTCAATAATAAAGAATTTATCGGGATGTATAACAACAAACTATTATCTTCTGAAATTGTAAGTATACTTTTTGGTGGGAAGCAAAGATATTTTGCAAATGGGATGCAAAGTTCGGATTTAGCCGTTAATGCTGCTTTAAAGTTTTTGAAAAAAGAAGATAAGGCTAAAATAGATTTGTTGATGTTTGCTTCAGCAAGTGCTGATCTGATAGAACCAGCGACAGCAAATATAGTTCAAAAAAAACTCGGGCTTTCTTGTCCTGTTTTTGATATAAAAAATGCTTGCAACAGCTTTTTGTCCGCAATGGAGATTGCAAATTCATTTATCTCAAATGGGACTTACCAAAACATACTTATTGTTTCCGGTGAAAAGCCAAGTGATACTATTCGGTTTGACCTAAAAGATAAACAGGAACTCAAAAGCAATATCGCTTCGGTATCTTTTGGAGATGGCGGTGCAGCGGTATGGATGACTTCGACAAATGAAAAAAAGGGTATAGAGTATATAAAATTTTTATCGATGGGAAAGTTTTGGAATCTTTCAACGGTATTAGGTGGTGGTTCAATGTATCCATTTGATTCTGACAAGAATTATTTTCATGGTGAAACAGCAAAATTAATTAATGTTTTAGGTGATAGCGAAGCAAGACAATTTGCAATAGATTGTTTTGAAGACGGCCCATGGGAAAAAGATGAAATAGATTTATTAATAACGCATCAAGTTGCAACTCATTTTTATAAAAGTCTGGCAGAAACAATAAATTTCCCTTTAGAGAAAATCTACAAAACCTTTCATAAATACGCAAATACAGCATCTACAGCTATACCGATTGCTTTGCACGATGCGATAGAAAGCGGGGCAGTTGACAAAGGAGATAAGATAATGCTTTTGGGGGTGGCAGCAGGTGTTAGCATCTCTGTAGTCTTTCTAACTATTTAAATAAAATAAATGAAAAATATAACATTATACAGGTCTCCTCTTATTGAAATGTTGGAAAGCAAGAATCAAGATACTCCTATATTATTTTATAACAATAGTAGCTATACCATATCTGATATTTTACATAATGCAAAAAATATTGCTGTAAACCTTAAAAAACTGGGATTTAAGGAAGGAGATAAAGCTGTGCTTTTAGCAGAGCCGAATATAGATTTTATAAGTACACTTTATGCGATAATAATGTGCAAAGGTGTAACTGCGATTATAGATCCTGAAATGGGGAATTCACTTTATCTTAATAGGCTAAATCAATTCAAACCAAAGTGGCTGTTTATAGATTTTCGTTTAGTATTATTGCAAAAATATAATTGGTTGCGGATGATATATAAAGCAATCAAGTCAAATTCATTTTACATTCCATCTATTGATAATGTACGCTATGTGATAATGGGTAAAAAGAATATTTTCAAATCTAAAATCAACTTATACAATCTGAAAGCTAATGCTAATACTTCTATTGATTGGGAAATTTCAAAATTAAAACAAGACTTTTTAGTTACATATACATCAGGTACTTTAGCGAAACCCAAAGGTGTTGTTCATTCAGATTATTCCTTAGTTAACAGTCTAAAGCTATTGGCTAATAAGATAAGTAAATATAAAGATGAAAACATGGTCAGCTATTTGCCTCATTTTGCTCTTATCGGTATCATGGCAAATGTTAAGGTGTTTTTATGGAGCAAGGGTCTAAATGCATCAAAGAGGATTAAGTTTTTAAATAAATACAATATAAATATTTTCTTTGGTCCTCCGGTTGAAATAAATGAATTAATTGAATATTGCAAGCAAAACAATTTGGAATTTCCTACTTCCTTAAATTATATTCTTCTTGGTTCTGCCCCTATATATAAACCATTTTTGAAAAAACTAAAAAATGTCACAAAAGCAAAAGTAGAATGTCTTTATGGTATGACTGAAAACCTTTTGGTAAGTCATATTACTGCTGAGGAAAAATTGGAGTATAAAGGTACAGGAGATATCGTAGGCAATCCATTTAAAGGTGTAAATATGAAGATTTCTGATGAAGGAGAGATCTGTATTAAGTCAAACCAATTATTTTCAAACTATCTGTACCGGAAAAACGAAAATGAGTACCATCAAACAGGTGATTTGGGCTTTATAGACAAGCAAGGTAGAATCGTACTAATCGGTCGAAAGAAAAACATGATAATACGGAAAGAATACAATATTTATCCCGGTTTGTATGAACCAATAATAAATTCTATTCCACAAGTACAACAGGCTGTGATGGTGGGAAAATACAATAATACAAAGTCTGATGAAGATATTTATTTAATAGTACAAAAAGAGAGTGAAATATCCGAAGGTAAACTTAGAAAACTACTTAAATCGGATAAATATGGTATTGATTATTCAGCTTTACCTGATAAAATTATCTTCGTTAAAATACCAAGAAAAGGACGACAGCAAAAAATTGATTACTCTGCATTATACAATCTTCTCAAATGAATCCTATAAAAGATATACTTATTACCGGAGCAACAGGTTTCGTCGGAGCACATTTGATTAAGCATTACACGAAGCTAGGACATAATGTAACTGCACTAGGGAGAGCAAAAATACCCCCAAAAGCTCTTCTTGAAACAGGAGCTCAATATTTTGTTGGTGATATCACAAAAGACAATCTTCCCCAAAAAACTGATATTCTTATTCATACCGCCGGTCTTGCCAGTGATACTGCCACGTGGAAGGAGCTTTATAATACTAATGTAAATGGCACTAAGAATCTTATTGCAAAAACGAAACACAAGCTATTTGTTTATATATCATCTTCTTCAGTCTATCCTATATCAAATGCTGTTCATGCTGAAAATGAAATTATTAACCCCGATAATTTGAATAACTATGGCAAATCAAAGTATCTTGCCGAACAAGTAATAACGAAATACAAGTCTTATACTATATTGAGACCAAGAGCGATATATGGAACCCATGACCGTGTATTGTTGCCTAGAATACTCGGGATGAAAAAACGGAATAAAATCATATCTCCTTGTGATTTGAATAAAAGTATATCGATGACAAATATCGACAATCTTAAAACCGCCATAGATCTTTGTGTGGAGAATACAGATTTGGTATCAGGCAAAACTTACAATATAGTAGATGACAATATATATAACCTAAACGATATAATCTATGAGTTATTAACTTCAATATTTCAACAAAAATTGCAATTATTTAGTATTCCTCATTCCATTTCAAAGTCTTTATGTAAGTTGTTCAGTGTATTGAATATTGAGTCAAGATTAAATAAGACATCATTGGATATGATTTGTCACAATCATTTGCTAGATATCTCAAAAATAAAATCCGAACTTGGATATAAGAGCGAGTTTGACTTTAAAACAACTTTGCCTATGATAAAACTTTGGCTCTCGGACAAGGATATTACCAAGTTTATAGAAGACCCTTCAAAAGAACCATGGTTATGAACCCCGGATTACAACCAAAGCGTTTATACTAAACTATTATAGAATTTTGTAATGTAACTTCTCGGAATTATTTTTTAAATAACATTTTACCCATTTCTTTAATACTCAATTTTTTCCCATACATAAGTATACCTGCCCTGTAAATCTTGGCGCTAAACCATATAAATAATACACAGGTAAGAATCAACAGAACCAAAGAAACAATCACTTGCCATATAGGGGGATCAAACGGTAATCTGGCAGGCATTACAATCGGTGAAAACAATGGAAACATCGAACCAAATACCGCAAGGGGACTATCAGGATCATTTACCGCGTTCATCATAATAATCATCGCAAATATGACGGGAATAGTTATAGGCATAATTAAACTTTGGCTTTCTCCCTGATCATCGCCGATAGCAGAACCAACAGCAGCAAATAGAGAAGAATAGAGAAAATATCCACCTAAAAAATACAATATAAAAGAAGGTAGTATTACCCACCAGTTTAGTGAAAAGAATTCATTTATTATTTGAGAAATATTGAAATCTTTGAAATCATCCGGGTTGATTTGCCCTTGCATACCGGTAAGATCTGTACTTTCAATTCCACCTCCAAATATTGCACTTGCAACTGCCATTATTACAGGGATAAAGATAATCCAAATGATCAATTGAGTAAGCCCTACAGCTCCTACCCCAATCACTTTACCAACCATCAATTCAAATGGTTTAACGGATGAGATAATTATCTCTACTATCCTGTTTATTTTTTCTTCCATCACAGAACGCATCACTTGTGTTCCAAAAATAAATATAACCATATATAGTAAAAATCCCATCACAAAAGCTAAAGCGGTTGCAATAATAACAGACAATTTACCCGTTTTGTCATTTTTTGAATCCGATAATGCATTTTCCATACTCACATCAACCGAAAAACTATTAATCAAATCTTTATCTATATCAGATTTATCTATCTTATAATCTTTAAAAGCTCTACCAATGTGATTTTCTACTTTTTCAAGGGTGATAAGTCCTGGTTTTTTCTTCGAATAATACTGAGCTTTTATTTTTTTTGATTCGCCGTCATATGGTGGTATAAACACTAATATATCATAACCTCTTTCATCATAAGTCTCCTTTATTGAATCCAAAGGCTCGGAGGTAAACTCATAGATATTGCCGTTTTTAGCATTATTAAATTTCTTGAAAATGCCTGAGTCATCTTTTACTATTATCTTCTTTTTTTCTTTTGCCGCCATATATCCGGACAATACCCCCATACCAATAGTTAAGGTTGCGAAAGCTAAAGGAGCTAGAAGAGTTATAAGTAAAAATGATTTTTTCCTTACCCTAATCAGATATTCTCGTTTTATTATCAACCAAAGTTTATTCATCTTTATTTCTTTT
>JALSPK010000015.1 GCA_026986005.1 Saprospiraceae bacterium | reverse complement strand
TAAATACATATTTGCCATCCTGAACAGAAACACCTATTACTCTTTTCATTGCAGCTCCTGCATCACTATCACCTGTTATAGAAAAAGACTGACTAGATATTCCATCTATGGTATTTAAACTTTTTCTCTGCAAAGTCTGAACTGAATTTTCACTATTATTTATCGCCCTTGCTGTTACGACAACCTCTTGCATTTCAATAGAATTAGCTCCTAATTTAATTGTCCCTAAATCTATCACATCATCACTTACTTTAATATCTTTTATTTTCCTTTTTCCTAATGAAATATAGGAAACAGTAATACTATAAACACCTCTTTTCAAATTTTTCAATATAAAATTACCATCAATATCGGTAACTGTACCCTTCCCTTCAATATTATCAACAATAACATAAGCGCCTATAACGGAAACACCTTCATTATCAATAACAACACCTTTAATCGAACCGTCACTTGCAAATGCCTTTGCAGAAACCAAAATTAATACAATTATTAATTCAATATACATTCTAAAATTTTTATTCATAATACTATTATTTTAATACAAATAGCCTACCTTCAAAGTAAGCTATTCGCACTTTTTTAAAAACAAAACTAATTAGTGATATTATTTAATTGTAGATATAAGTGACCACCCGTCAATCCATCTTGTATTTGAACTTGGATCAAAGGCGCCTTTGTAAGTAGTTGATTGAATAAATTCATTTGTATGACTTCCTATCTCACCTAAATCATTGGAAGGGATATATTTATCATTCATACCGGGATCAATATCAATTGTATTACCGGCAGCCAGCAATTCAGCTTCAACATCAGCAGACTTCCTTTCCCAAGGTTTGTCAATATTCCACATCACATTATTTGCAAAAACAAGTTTATGTGCCTTAAACTGGGCTAATGTCTCTTCATCTTTTATCTCGTAACCTTTTGCATAATTTATAAAAATCGAATTTTTATAGGTCGCTGCACAATTCTCTCTTACTCGTATTGCACGGTTTTTACCATTTCCAATATATGTTGCATTAAATACTGTAAAATCAGCTAAAGGGGTACAAAGCAAGCAATCTTTCGGGCCACCGTCATGCTCTCCTCCATTATCTCCCGCATCATCCTGGAAGGTCACCCAAAACTGATTATTGCCGTGATAACCTTCATCAGCATCAAAGGAATCATCTCCACAGTTTGAAATAACTATATGCTTAGTATTGACTGAACCACCGAAAAATTCAACACCGTCATCTTTATTTGCTATAACTTCAATATATTCTATTTTCGTCCCATTACCAACACCACCAAGAGTAAGTCCGTTAATTTCGTTATCAGCTCCGATTGATGCTCCACCATATCGAATTGAAATATACTTTAAACTTCCTGAATTGTCAGAATCATCAGTACCGCCATAAAGTCCTCTTTTTTCTGAAGTCGGAATACCTTCAATCGCCAATTCGCTTTCTGAAGAATTGATTGTAGCTTTTCCCAACAAAATAAGACCTCCCCACAATCCTCTGAAATCAGGAGATAGATTACCTCCTTTACAAGATAGTGTTCCACTGACATCACGTGCTATTTCATCAGCTTTTGATGTAAATATAATAGGTTTGTCTACCGTACCTTCGGCAATTAATTTACCCCCACGTGCTACGATTAGTGCAGAAGCACTCTCTCCTGAACCACCTGCACCTTTGATAATTGTTCCTGCTTCAATAGTCAATGTTTGCCCTTCATTTACAAAGACTCTTCCATTTAAAACATAAGTCTTATCAGAGGTCCATGTCATAGTACCTGTTCCCTCTCCTCTATCGGTAACTTCAATTAGATTATAATCTTTCTTTTTTCCTGAACAATCATTTGTCACTTTTGAAGAATTATAAATCGTAGTATAGTAATCCTCCGGAGCCTTAGGATCGGTAGGGTCACATGAAAATAACAACAAAACCATAGCTAAAACAAATAAAGGCAAAATTCGAATAATTAGATTTTTCATTTCAATTTTTTTAGATTTAATTAATTTTTTAAATTCGATGCAAAAGTATATCACAAATATTAACTTAACTTATAGTTAATATTAAGATATTATTAATTGCGGTTTAACCAAATATTAATTACTTGCAACCAAGCTATCATCTTATTGATATACATGATATTTTCAAGCCAATCAAAAGAAATATTGCAATAAAAGAGTAAAATTATTCTATCGGATTTGTATTTTGCTTTACTTTTTTGTACTATTGTATGTGTTTTCTTTAATCTACCAAACATAAAGCAAAATGGCATTAAAAACAATGATTATTTGGCTGTTTTTGACATTGATATTATCAACAAACCTGACTAAAGCTCAAGACATTCCATTCTCTATAATATGGAAAAACGGAATCAAATTGGAAAGCAAGGACAAAGCATTTAAACTTAAGTTTGGAGGAAGAATCATGGTTGACCACGCTTATTTCAGTCAAAATAAAAGTCTGGACAGAGCTTATGGTGAATTGACCTCTTCAAATGGGACTGAATTCAGAAGAGCCAGATTTTTCTCTTCTGGCATATTGTATGAAAATATCAACTACAAATTGCAATTGGATTTTACCGGAGGTAAAGTATCGATGAAGGATGCATATATAAAAATAAAAAAAATACCTTTAATCGGTAGCTTCACCGTTGGTCATTTCAAAGAGCCTCTGCGATTCGATGCATTGACAAGCAGCAAACACATAAGCTTTATGGAGAGAGCTCTGCTTATTGATTTTTCACAAGAAAGGAATAATGGATTCATGATTAACAATGATTTTATGAATAAAAAGATATCCTTTCAATCAGGATTTTTCAGAGCGGCTGACAAGTTTGGTAATGATAAAGATGCAAATAACGGATATGCTTTCACCTCTAGAATAACAGGGATGATAATCAAGACTCATAATCAGACACTGCATGTAGGCTTGAGTTACAGTTATAGAAAACCTAATCTTGGACTCTACGAAATAGAATCTTCACCGGAAGCACATCTAAGCGAATGGAAGTATATAAAAACAGGGGATATTGTTGAAGTACAAAACGTCAATTTAACAAATATTGAACTTGTGTTTATACACCATTCTTTGTCATTACAATCAGAATTCTTGCTTAATAGAACATATACTTTGACACAGGGGCTTCAATTTGTAAGCTACTATTCCCAACTCAGTTATTTTTTAACAGGCGAAAAGAAAAAAATAAAAAACTCATACTCTGCTTTTGATAGGATAAAACCAAAACACAATTATGGCAAAGGTGGTATAGGAGCAATTGAATTTGCAGTAAGATATTCGCATTCAGATTTGGATTACAAGTCGGTTAATGGAGGTATTCAGTCAGACTTTACCATTGGATTAAATTGGTACTTAAACCCTGCTACAAGATTTATGCTCAACTACATATATGCGGATATTAAAGACAAAGGGAAAGCCAATATATTACAGACACGCTTCCAGATCGACTTTTAATGTTCATTAATTGTCTTTCCCCTTTACAAGCAAGGTCTCTTCCTATTCAACCGAGATCATTTTCTTTACATCAATAAAATCTGCTGTTTGCAATTTGTAAAAAATCACTCCTTTTTGTAAAATATCTTCATTAATAATTGTGATTTTATTGTACCCTATTTGAGATTTTCCGGTATAATTTTTTATTATTTTACCCTCGATATCATACAATGTCAATTCATAATCCAAAGCATTAGGAGTTATAAATCCAATTTCTGTTTTCTTACTAAACGGATTCGGTTTATTTTGTAGCAATGCATATTTGGCAATCCCTGTTTCAACATTTGCATCAGTTGCTTCAACTTTAAAATCCAATTTATGAATCTCCAAACCTAACCCTTTATACACTTCAGGTTTAAGATATTTTTGTGAAAGCTTTATATTATCTTTCAATTTCAAATCCTTTGTAGCTTCAACATTCAAATAAAACAGTACTTCACTAGTATCAAAAGAAATAAATTCTGCTTGAAATAAATTGGAACTAAGCAATAATTTATTATCAATCACATTATAATCTAATTTTGTTGTGTCTAGAAATCCCGATTCAAAACCCTTAAAATACATGTCATTTAGTTCAATTTCAAATTGCATTCCCAATATACCATCAAAATAATTGGCATACACCGGCAAAAGTACTTCTTGACCTGCATTAACATTAGTATCCGAAATCCATAGCTTTATGTCTGGCAACTCATATTTAGTATTTTCTTGCAAAGAACTTAAATCGATGTCTCCTATTTTAACAGCATAAAAATCATTATCATCGTAAATACTGTCCGATTCTAAATTTAATGTTATTTTTTTTGCTTCATAGACTTCCGAGTATGCCTTTAGTATATTCTTAAATTCGTAATTTTTTGCTATTGCAATCCATGAATAACTATCGGTTTTATCTATTTTATTCAATATTAAATTTTTCAACATAAAATAATCAAAAGCGTTAATATTATCATCTTTCTGAACATCCATGGCAACGATCTTATATGGATTGTCAAAATCGTTTTTAAAACCAAAAATATATTCAAAAAGCAAAACAGCATCCCGGGTTGTAACACCTGTATTAAAATTAAGGTCACTACTACCTGTTATTCCCCAATTACCTTGTGGCAAACCAAAAGCAAATGTCCCGTCTTGAGAAATTGCTTTATTATACTCAATGTAGGAATTTGAAGCAATCATTGAAAAAGAATCCTTAATCTCATTATTATTTAAATCTGTTATTTTTCCAAAAACATTTTCAGCAAAATCACATTTCACATCTATATGCAAATTGCTATAACCAAAATTATTTTGATCACAATTATCATCATAAGCAAATTGATCCCAAACAAATATTTTACCCGGCAAGTTTTTAACAGAATTATTAAGACATTGCACAATCCTTTTAGAGCTTTTATTTTGTGGCAAATATGCGTCTGCCTCTCCATTTAGATATTTTTCCTTAGTGCTTATCTTGCCTGATAAAGCATCAAAATAATACAAACCATAATTTTGAAATTGAGTATTCCACTCCATAGTATCTTCCCATATCTCAGGCAATTTATCAGTAAAAGTAAATATTAAATCATCCTTAAATGTACAATTATCTAATGACGATATACATCCGGTATAACAATCTCCTAAATCAAACTCAATAGCAGATATTTCTACCATCCCATTGTCTGTATTTAAGATGGTATTATCGGCAATCACAGGAATCGGTGAAGTATTATCTACTACATCAAGATTTTGCTGAGCGGAATTAGTATCTTCAAA
>JALSPK010000014.1 GCA_026986005.1 Saprospiraceae bacterium | reverse complement strand
GAGTGGAAAAAGATATAAATCAACTTTATCCGCGGTTAAGGTGGATATTGAAAAAAGCAGAAAGGGATTTGGAAATAGATTGTGAATCAAATAATCCGGTGGAATGCTTTCAGGAATTGATATTATCTGCTTATGAAAAATACAATAAGAAAGTAGTAATCCTTATAGATGAATACGACAAACCGATACTTGACAATATAACGGATAGCGACGTGGCACGTCAAATGCGTGATGCGATGAAGAACTTCTATGCTGTCATTAAAGACAATGATGCATATATCAGGTTTGTATTTATCACCGGAGTAAGCAAATTTTCTAAGATGAATTTATTCAGTGGGTTGAACAACCTTGAAGATATCACACTTGATTCTAACTATGCTGATATATGCGGATATACCCACAATGATTTACTTACTGTATTCAAAGAGCATTTGAAAGGAGCAGACATGGACAAGGTGCAAAGATGGTACAATGGATATTATTATCTGGGTGAAAAAGTTTATAATCCCTTTGATATTTTGTTGTTTATAAGCAAACAATTTGATTACAGAAACTATTGGTGGTCAACGGGCAATCCAAGTTTTTTATTAGATATGCTCAAGACACGCAATTACTTTATTCCAAACCTTGAAAATTTTACCGCAACAGAAGAGATTTTAGATACCTTTGATGTAGATAATATAGAATTAATTGCATTGTTATGGCAAACAGGGTATTTGACTATAAAACAAAAGATACAAACTGTTTTTGGAGTAAAATATGAATTAAGAACTCCCAACAAAGAGGTTCAAACGTCTCTAAATAGTTTATTTATAACATATCTTACCGCACAAACTGCAGAAAAACTACGATATCAGGAAAGTATTCTTGATATGCTATTAAATGAGAATTTGGAAGGTCTGAAAGATTCCCTTTTTACTCTTTTTGCATCAATCCCATACAACAATTTTACTAATAATAAACTACCCGAATATGAAGGCTATTATGCCAGTGTCGTATATGCATATCTGGCAAGTATCGGTATGACAACCATCCCTGATGATGTATCCAATCTTGGTCGTATAGATCTCACCTTGCAATATCAGGACAAGGTCTTTATCATAGAATTCAAATTGTCTGAAAAAGCAACCGGAGCTGCCCTGAAACAAATAAAAGAAAAACGCTATTACGAAAAATATCAAGAATATGAAAATATCTACTTGATAGGTATAGAATTTAGTAAGGAGAAAAGGAATATAATAGGGTATGAGTGGGAGAAGGTCAAGAATAAAGTTTAAAGTTCAAAGTTTTACGTTTAATGTTTCAAGTTTAAAAGCCAAAAGCCAATTAATGGTGAATTATTTATTTTGGTGTGATTCTAATTTACGTCTGCGTTAGTTGTTTTGAAATTAAAGGGGGGAAATATAAACATCTGACACAAATGAACTGTTTTTTAGTTGTGTGAGCTTTTTTAATAATTAGTGTATGCATAAATAATCAGAATTTCAAAAATTGTTTATTTTAGCAGACACTAGATAAAACATATGATTATGAAAGATAAATTATACTTTTTGCTATTACTTATATTGCCGATTTTAGTTGAGGCGCAGATGCCTTTTAATAATTGTTTGAAAGGGGAGAACGCCTCTATGATGAAAACCATTGTTGATATAGGTCAAACTCGAAAGGGGGGTATTAAACGCAGTAGTTTTCCTGATGAATTACAAAAAAGATTCGAGTTGATTTTGGATGAAGAATACAGTAAAAGTGGTGCTGCCGGATTGTCTTGCGCAGTTCTTCTTGGAGATGAGCTATGGACTGGAGTTGCAGGACTTTCATCTGTAACAGATAGTATGAATTCGGAAATGGTGCTTGGTGTCGGAAGTTTGTCCAAAAGTATTGCTGCTGCTACAGTTTTGAAACTTGAAGAGGAAGGGAGATTAAGTATAAATGATAGCATTGGTAAATGGTTGAGCAAGAGAGAGTATGTTGATGGTAAAATTACTATAGAGCAGTTGTTGAACCACACTAGTGGTATATATAATGTTACGGATAATCCTAGATTTGGCCAAATGATTAATTCTGATTATGAAAGGGTATGGTCTCCTGATGAAGTTTTGGATACGTTTTTACTTGCTCCTTATTTTACACCGGGAAATGGTTGGCATTATTCCAATTCCAACTATATTATAATTGGTTTAATTGTGGAAAAGGTTACCGGTAAAAAGTTTCACGAAGTAGTAAGAGAGAAATTATTGCATCCTTACGGATTGGATAGTATGTATTTAAAGCCATTTGAATCAAATGATATGGAAATAGCCCATTTTTGGGGTGATCCTTTAGGAGGAACAAACAGTGTTGACTTGACTGGCTTTGGTATTGACTTTAAAGCGTTATTTTCAGGGGCTTGGGCAGCAGGGGCATATATGGCTCGTACAAAAGATATAGCGAAATGGATGAAGTTACTGGCTTCCGGAAAAATTTTAAAAAAAGGCTCTCAGGATGAATTGTTGAAAGGGGTAAGTAGAGGGAATAATGCTTACTACGGTCTAGGGGTCGTATATGTGGTAAATGCGGAAGGAGATATTGTCGCTATCGGACATGATGGTAATATTGGTTATACTGCAAAGGTTTATCATTTGGTAAATGAAGATATGACATTTGCGATTCAGTGCAATGATATGACGGTAAATCAGAATACATTAAACAATGTTTTTGTGAAATTTATTTCTGCCTATCAGGCATATATCAATTCTGTTAGATTTCCTGTTGAACAAGATTCGATATTAATTTATCCTAATCCCTCATCTGATAAGGTGAGTTTTGATTTTTCTCACAAGGTTAATGGTAATATTGAGATTTATAATGATTTAGGCGCTAGAGTTCAGAGTGTGTTCATCGACTCGAATGGAAAAGCAGATTTGGGTGTAAGCTTGTTTCCTAAAGGAATTTATTTTGTAAAATCGGGGCATCAGATTGTTGGTAAATTTGTTGTGAATTAGAAAATCATTGATTCCAAACCGTTATCAAGATGGTGAAATAGAAAAAGAAAAAAGTTGAGTCTGCATTCAGTCTCAACTTTTTTATAAAGTCAAATTTGTATTATGAATTAACTATTTCTACATTAAAAAGGGTGATTTACTTACCCGTGTCATTTAAATCTTTGGTTTCCTTTTTCCAAAATCTTTGTTAAATGACTTTCTTGTTCCTTCTACCATTGCTTTCTTGTTGTAAATGTCCTTTGTCCCTTTTAGGAAGGATTTAGGTCTTACTCCATTAAAATATGGTGCTGGAAAAAACTCTGACTGTCTCATACTCAATTTTTATTTATTAATTAATTAATTTTTGTTTTTACAAAATTTATTTAAGCAATATTCAAATATATATCCTCATGTTTTTTCTCTTGGATTAATGCTTAACTTTTTAAACAAAATAATATTCTGCAAAGATATGTTATTAAAAGTAAAAAACCAAATAAATTCTTTATATTTTAAAAAAACAATAGAATATATGGATATTGTTATCTGTATAACGTTGCGAGTTTATAAATAGTTCATAAAATTGAAATATTTTTGAAAAATGTTAATAATTGTAAGTTGAACAATGCTCAATATATAGAATGTCAGTAAATAGCGAGTAATAAATAGCTACATAAGAAAAGGTTAGTGAGGATCCCAAATCCAGAATAATCAACATTTAAAATTCCTTTACTTTTTTAATTCTTGATTCCTGTACTAATTGAAGAAATATTTCTTTAACATCTTGAGCGATAAATCCAATGGATTCTTTATTGTTTGGATTGTTATTAATGTATTTATATTTTGATGGTTTCAATTGTACTAATGAAGGCAAAATACTATTAAGAAATCATTACGTGTGTTTTCAAATTCATATGGGGTTAAGTTTCAAATACTAATTCGTTATTTTCTATCTTGTAGTTATAACCGGCTTCTTTTGCAGCTTCTTTTAGAGCTGCTTGTAGCATCACTCTTGGATCGGAACTGACTTCAAGCCTCCTCATTAGCCCAACTCCGAGTGTGCCATTTATTTTTAACATGACTTTTAGACCTTTTCTCTTTGCTTTTATCTCAAAATCATTATTTTTGATATTCAGTTGCTTGATATATTCATCTACGTAATGAATTCCAATACCTGAATTATCCACAAAATCACTTTCCAATTTAGCTTCAGCTGTTGTTCTCTCTTTTCCTATTACAAATTTCATTTTATATCATTTTTTTTATTAGTAAATATTAAGTTTGATAGTTTAAAAATCATCATCTTCTTCATGGACTTCATTCATTGGAATAAATAAACATCCGTCAACAAAGTAATCAAAAAATTCTGCTTCTGACTCTAAATTAACAGTCTTAATGTTCCTGATGTATTCTGTTATTGCAGAACGTTTTTCTTTATCTAAAAGGGCGATAGTTAAGCCCTCAATACAAGAATTGCCTATTCTTTTAAATTTTGAATTATCAATATTTGGTAATAATCCTATAGTTTTTGCCATGTCTAGGTCAATGTGTTTACCAAATCCACCAGCTATATATATATTGTCAATGTTCTCAAAACCTACGTCTAATTTATTTAATAATACCCTGAGAGCTCCAGAATTCGATCCTTTTGCTTGTGCCAATTGATTAATGTCATTTTCGGAAATAAAAACATCATTTCTTTTGTCGATATAAAATGAATCAGTATCATCAATAAACCTACCTGTTGAATTTATTCTGCCTGTTCTTTTTAATTCTCCCAATACATCGATTAAGCCCGATCCACAAATACCTACAGGTTTCTTGTTGCCTATTACACTATACTTTACATTATCATCCTCGATTTTAATGGTTTCAATTGCTCCTCTTAGTGCCGGCATCCCAAAAGTAATGCCTCCACCTTCAAAAGCAGGACCCGACGGGCTGGAAGCAGCATAAGCTCTGTTACTATTTCCAATGATAATCTCGGTGTTGGTACCTATATCAATAAAAATAGAATTATATTTATTAAGATGAAAATCAGTCGCAATAAGTCCTGCCGTTACGTCTGAACCAATATGATTTCCTATGATTGGCAGGCTGTGAATCTTTGCTTTTGGGTGAATAGGGAGTTGCATTTTTTCAGCGGTGGAAATTAGAATTGTTGTGTCTAACTTGCCATTCAAATAATCGATTTCATTTAATGATATATATGGGGACTGACCTATAGATTTTACATTTAACCCAAAGAATATATCTCTCATTGTTGTGTTGCCACCTACTATTACTTCATAGATATTTTCAGGGTTATCAGTCAAGGTTTTAATAGCATCAGAGATATATGAGATTAGTATTCTTTTTAATTGTTTTCCTCTGTTTTCCGTATCAAATAGAATTCGAGACATTACATTAGTTCCTGCAAACCTTTGAGGATTTTCAAATGAGATTATTTTCTTAATATTTCCTTTTTCTATTTCGATAAGTCTGATAACTACAGTTGTTGTTCCAATATCTATAGCTAAGCCCAAAACAGGGTTTATTGTGTTGTCTATTAATTTGCCGTCTAAAAATATGTCACCGTTTTTGGTTTTTATTACAGATGGATTAATATTATATACTTTATTGTTTTCTTTGACTAAATATGAGTTTTCTTCAATAATTATTTCATCTCTTTTTAGGGTAGAGCATACGACAGTTGAATTATCTTTTACGATTTTTGTTTGGCAGGCCAACCTAAAAGGTGGTTGTAGATGTTTTTCATTAATGGTTCTTTCATTTAGGTTTTCTGCACCTTTTTCTATTTTGATAACACATTCCTTGCATGTTCCGGCTTTGTAACAAGAGGAAGGAATATATACACCAGAGACTTTTTTTAATACAAAAAGATTTTTATCAACAGGGTGTTCCAAAGCTTTATTATTAAAAATAAGTTTATTCATATTTATTGCTGCATAAAATAATATTTTAATTTATTTTCCTAAAAATCGTCGTCGTCATCTCCTTCATTTACCATAGCTAAAATAGCCTCTGCTTGCATGTAACCGGTTTCCTCTTGTGACAATCCGTGATGAGGTCTTCCTACTTCCAAAGCTTCTCTTAATCGGTTAATCATTGGATGTCCATCTTCAAGAGGTATTGGGTTATGCTCAGGATTCGCTATAGCCATGTCCAATCCATAAGCAGAAGCGATATTCAAATAAGCTCTTTCAAAATCGGAACGCATGTGTCTCGGAGTACCCCAACTAAAATTGGACAGACCGACGGAAAAATGAATGCCTTCAAAATCTTTTTCTCCTCCAATCATTTTCATCGCATCCAAGCCCATATTCACAATGCCTTGCGTATCTGCACTAACGGGTGGTAAGCCGGGATCCAAAATTATTTTACTATTAGGTATTTCAGCTTTTTCTCGTAATAAATCAACAAAATATTTTGATGCATTGTAGATATCTTCAGGAGTCTCACATTGTCTGCTATCTCCATTTTGTTTTAATATTTCAGATGCTACAACCAATACATATGGTTTATATTCATTTATTAATTCAAGAAATCTGTCTAATTGCTGTCGCGAAGCAGCGATAGAATTGATGATAGGGGCATTAGATTTTTCAAAATCATATGCCTCTAAAGCTTTTTGTTGAAAATCAGGTGATGGATTGTCAAAACATAAAGGAACACTCGTAACTTCTTGAAGAGCCGGTATCAACTCCGGGAGAAATTCAAGCATTTCTTTAAGAGTGACATCGCCTGATTTTGTTCTGTCAATGTTTACATCCAAAAATTTTGACCCCCATTCTACCTGAGATAAAGCTAATTTTTGATATCCTTTCAAATCTCTATTTCTCCAAGCTTTTCTCGCTCTACCATAAGCACTATTTATTAAATCCCCAATTATTGTTATTTCTTTCATTTTGCTATTTGTTTATCTGTTTTTCCAAAAATCATTTTTTCAATTTAGAGCCAAAGTCAATGTCAAGCCAAAAATTTGCCCATCCTGAAGTATCCTTTAACGAATTGTCTTTAATAGCGGGAGAATGATTAAGTATATTCATTTCTGTTTTTGAATATTTAGCTCGATCGTATATTCTTGCCCAAATACAGTCTTGGTTTTTAACCTCGCAGACGCTGTTATTTGTACCTCCGCAAGGTCCATTTCGCAGACCTTTTGGACATTGGGATTCGGGGCATATATATTGAGTAAATTGTAGAGCGCAATCGCCACAATCCTCGCAGTCATACATAAATTCTTTACCCAATTTCTCAATGTTATGAATACTTTTAGGCAAATGTTTGGGGTATTTGTCCACATCACTAAGCTTTTTTCCTAATTTATATCCAAATGAAGTAGGTGTAAACATCAGACCATGTACAATTTTGGATAACTTAAAATTTGTTTTGTTTTTTAAACTTAACTTAGGTTTTAAATGCGATTCTCTTGGTTTATCTTTCAATAATAGTCCTGTATCACTTTCTATTTCATAAAGAAAATGCTCGTTTTTTTGAGAATAGCTTATCTCTTTTACAAAATCCTTCCAATCATCTTTACTGAAAGAGTTTTCCATTTCTAAAATTCTCTTAGTATCTTCAATATTATGTAATCCACCAAAATAAGCTCCATTATATCCCAATCCCTTTGTTATACTTAGCATTTTTGCAGCTAATTCTATAAAAAATAATTTTCCTTTATCTGTTGATTTTGCTGCGTTAATACATTTGCTGTGTAGCTCATCAGTCAAAACTATACCGGGAATTCTATTTTTATTAAAAAGGGTTGAAGTGAATTTTGATAGTAAATAGATATTACCGATAAGCGGTATGTGACCGTACCCATTGTTCTCTAAATACAGTTTGAGTTCGTGCATTTTTTTTGAATCAAATCCGACTTGAGGAATGATAAACTGTGCTCCGTTTTTGATCTTTTGGACTAATTTTAAATATTGTGGCATCAATTCATTTTCATTCTTTTTAAAATTGGAAAATGCTGCGCCTATAAAAAAATCTGTACTACTCAATAATGTTTTCTTTTTAAATCCCGTTTCAATACCTCTATTCATAGAAGAAAGCAACTGTATAAGGGTAATTGAATCCAAGTCAAAAACGGGTTTTGCCCCACCTAAGTAGTCTTTCTGTGGATAGTCGCCGGTCAAGGCCAATATATTTGTAAAACCTTCACTTGCTAATGTCCATGCACTGCTTTCTAATGCATTTCTGTTCATGTCTTTACAGGTCAAATGGACTATGACATCCTTGTCTGTATCGAGAAATTGTCTTCCCAAAGTCAAAGGACGTAGAGTGGGGTGGCCTCCTGCATTGTCTGTAATCGATATCCAATCTATATCTTTAAGCTGAGACAAGTCTTTACCGAATTGTATCGTTTTTTGAATCTTTTGTTCAGCAATTATGCCTCTTGAAGACGTCAATTCGACCCCAAGGAGAAAATTATCGTTTTTTAATTTTCCTTTAAGCTTATTTGTGTTATTTGAGAGCATTTTTATTTAAGATGCTTTTGCGCTAATAAGAGATTCAAAAAGATTGACAGAAGAAGCAGCATCAGGACCAAATCCATCTGCTTTTATTTCTTCAGCATATTGACTGTTGATAGGTGCACCACCAATCACTATTTTTATATGATCCAATTTCTCTTCCTTAAACCTTTCTACAACGGTCTTCATATAAGGCATTGTCGTAGTCAGTAAGGCACTCATACCTACAATATCAGCGTTGTACTTGAGTGCAGCCTCCACAAAATCATTGTCAGATTTGTCGATGCCAATATCATATACCTCAAATCCTGCTCCCTCTGCCATCATTGTCACTAAATTTTTGCCAATGTCATGCAAATCACCTTTAACAGTTCCTATCACAATAACACCTTTTTTCTTGGCTTGAATATCTGCTGAGGTTAAAAGAGGTTTTAGCAATAATTGACCGGCCTTCATCGCTCTTGCTGCAATCAAAACTTCAGGTACATACCTTATATTATGTTTAAAGTCCTCTCCTAAAACGGACATTCCCGCTATTAATCCTTCTTCCAATATTTCTGCAACCGGATTTCCTGCATCAATTGCAGATTGTACCATTTCTTTTACTTTAGAAGCCTTCCCCTCATAAACATATTGGTTGAGTAACGCATAATCTATTTTCATATTAAAATATTTTTAGAAAGTGTTTTATTATTTTTTATAATTTTTCACAGCATCATAAAACGCCAATATATTTTCTACAGATGTGTCATCTTGAATATTATGAGCCGGAGCTATGATATATCCTCCTTTCTCTCCTAATATATCTATTCTTCTTTTGACCTCTGCTTTTATCTCTTCAACTGTGCCATGAGGCATCAAATGCTGTATGTCTATTCCTCCAAAAAAACACAGTTCATGTCCGTGATTTTCTTTTAAGTATTCTGGAGTCATGCCTTCTGCTAAAGGCTGTATCGGATTAAGAATATCAAGTCCAATCTCTGCAAAATCCCCTATTATTGGCAAAATTGAGCCACAGCTATGCCATGCTATTTTAATGTCCGGATTAACTGATCTGAATTGTTCAAACATCCATTTAATTCTTGGTTTGAATATCTCTCTCCACATATCGGGTGAAACCATCATTCCTCGTTGAGTACCAAAATCATCACCAGCCCAAATTATATCTGCTCCCATTTCTATCAATTTCATTCCAATCTTCGTGTTTATCTTCATAATCTTATCCAGTAAAGCAAAAGCATACTCTTCTTCAAGAGCAAGAGCCATCAAAAGTTTTTCCATACCGACCATATACCAAGCAGTTTCAAAGAATGCTGTCTCAAGATCAGCTACGATAGCATATCGGTCACCATATTTATCAATTGCTTTTTGTGCAGCGTCAAATCTGCCTTCTGCAAATGGATCAGGCCAAGGATAATTTTCTATGTCCTCTACTGATGTCGCAGAGGCAAGGGGGTATTCATGAAATTCAAAATAGATACCTACATCAACAAATTTCATGCCCCACTCATTGATAAGGATATTATCTTTTAATACTCTTGTTGGACTGTTTTTTGGTGCACATCCTGCTATCCCAACACAATCATTTCCCAATTTTGTCAACAAATCCATATGGGATATTCTTGTGGACAACATAGAATCAAGAGGCTCTTCATATGGCACTTTTAAATGATCAGACAGTTTTTTTGCAGCCTGTGGTGTTAGAGTGACAAATACGGGAGGTCTATCGACTTCCTTTTTGTCCATTGCCATCATTGTTCTTTGTTTTGGTGTCAATTTTATCATTGTTTTTTTTTGTTTTTTATAAATCAAATAACTTAGGTAGCCACATACTTAAATCCGGTATAAAGGTTATAAGTAATAAAATTAATATCATCGCAATATAGAGAGGTATTAGCGGTTTAATCACATCGGATATCTTTACATTGGCCACACTACATCCTATAAATAAAACAGATCCAACCGGAGGTGTACAAAGTCCAATACTGAGGTTCATTATCAAGATTATTCCAAAATGTATTGGGTCTAAGCCTAACTGTTGTGTTACAATAGGTAAAAATATTGGCGTGAATATCAGTATCGCTGGTGTCATATCCATAAATATACCTACAGCTAATAAAGTTAAGTTTATTATTAATAATATTACAATAGGATTATCGCTAACTTGCAACAATAAACTACTGACCGTTTGAGGAATGTTTTCATATGCCATTATCCAAGATAACCCCATACTTGCACTTACTAAAAACAAAACAATTGCTGTTGTTTTTACTGAGCCTAAAATGACTTTTGGTAAGTCTCCAAAGGACATTTCTTTGTATATGCTTGAAAGAATTAGCGCGTAAAGAACAGCAATGGCAGAAGCTTCTGTCGCAGTAAAATATCCGGCGATTATTCCCCCTACGACAATGACTAACATCATTAAGCTGGGAAGTGCAATGATAAACTTTTTGGTAATGTCTTTTATCTTTGCGGGATTTAAGATGCTTAAATATATTCCGGGAGAAATAATGATTGATATTAAGAGTGCTATTCTTACCCACGATGATTCAATATATTTAAAAATAGAAAATACGATTATTCCTAATATAAGACTAAATAAAAAGAATTTAAACAAAGCGATAATAACTGCTTTCACCCCTTTTTCGTTATATATTAATATTGACATTGCAGTAAGCATTATTGCAATTCCTGTTAATATGCCGGGGATGTAACCGGCCAAGAATAATGCAGTTATCGAAGCTCCACCACTTGCTAATGAATATACTATTAATACATTACTCGGAGGTATGGATAAACCGGTGGTGGATGAAGTTATGTTGACTGCAGCACTAAAATTTGACCTGTAACCTTCTTTATCCATTTCCGGTCCCATAATACTTCCTATTGCAGAAGCTGACGCAGCAGCAGAACCGGATATCGCACCAAATAGCATATTTGCAAGTACATTCACAAATGCAAGTCCACCTGTTACATTTCCTACTAAAGACCTAGCAAAATCAACTAACCTGACGGCAATTCCTCCTTTGTTCATGATGTTTCCAGCCAGTACAAAAAACGGTATGGCGAGAAGAGTGAAGCTATCTAATCCGGTAGCCATTCTTTGAGCAAAAGTCGTAAGAGCCGGTAAAGAGTCTATAGAAACTAACATTGTCAAAATACCTGAAATGCTTATACTATACGCTATTGGAACACCAATCAATAATAAAAATACAAAACTTACGATAAGTACTATAATTGCTGCTGTCCCCATATTATGTTGATTTTATGTTTATTAATAATGAGTCTAAAGCATAATAGAGAATTAAAGCTCCACTCAGGGGTAGTACAAAATAAATGTATCCCATTGAAATCCCTAAAGCAGGTGACTTTACTTCCAAAATAAACCTTGTGTATACGAGCCACATACCTCCTATTATCAGAACAGATAAAGCAAATAAGATAATAATAAAATCTATAAATATATTTATAATTCGTTGTCTTTTGGGATTGAGTTTTTGCAGCAAAATGTCAATAGCTAAGTGTTCCTTTTTACCACTTACATATGCGGCACCCAATAATCCCAACCAAATAAGTATAAATCCTGCCATCTCATCTGTAAATGAACTTGGTGAATTTAAGATATATCTACCAATCACTTGCCATAAAACATCAAAAACCAAAATACTCATTAGAAATATTAATATTTTCTCTAAAATAGAATCTATGATTTTAATAAATGGCATCTTTTCTCTTTTTTATTTACATGTTGTTATTTTATCTTTCCACTATTTTGAATCCTCTTGATATATTTGTAAATCTTTTCATTGTTCCGATAGCTATCGTAAATATGTTTAATTTTAACTGAAAACAGTTTTTTATCTGGTTTAATCACTTTAACACCTGCCTCTTTTATTTGGATTAACGCATTTTCTTCAGCTTTAGCCCAAAGTTTTCTCTCTTCAATGACAGATTCATCTGCTGCTTGTTGCAGCCATTTTTGTTCTTGTTTACTTAATTTGTCCCAAACGACTTTACTCATTACTAATACATCTGGTATTGAAGCATGTTCGTCGAGAGAATAGTTTTTGCAAACCTCATAGTGATGAGATGCATAAAAAGTAGGCGGATTGTTCTCAGCACCGTCTACAACACCACTTTGTAATGCAGTATACAATTCTCCCCAAGAAAGAGGGCTTGGAGAACCGCCTAATGCTTTTACCATTTCCATAGCTGTCTTGCTCTTCATTACTCTTATTTTCATTCCCTTCAAGTCAGAAGGTGTTTTTATCATTTTTTTTGTTGAATAAAAACTACGACTTCCTGCATCATAAAAACACAGTCCTCTAAGCCATTTTTTTTGAGTACTTAAAAGAATGTCTTTACCTATATCTCCATCACAAACGTCATAATAATGCTGTTTTGAAGTGAATATATAGGGCAATCCCAATACCTTATATTCTTCAGCAAAACCTTCTAAGACAGCAGCTGAAACTTTTGTCATCGCCAAACTGCCAATTTGTAACAATTCAACATTTTGTTGTTCAGAGCCCAATTGACCACTTGGATAAATTTTAATTTCCATTTTATTTGAGGACAATTCTGCTAAGCGACTTGCCATCATCTCCATTGCTTTGTGAACCGGATGGTCTACCGGCAATCCATGGGATAATTTGAGCGAAGTCACTTTGTTGTCAGTACACGAAATAACGAACAAAAATAAAATAAAAACTGATATGTGGCTGTACTTTAATTTCAAGATTTACTTCTTTAATTCATTTATAATTTTCAATACTTCTTTTACTTTCTTAGTCAAAATGTTAAAGTTTGCTGAATTTATTATTTCTTTTGTAATCAATTTGGAGCCCATGCCGACAACACTTGCACCTGCATGAAACCAAGACTTTAAATTGTCTTTATCGGGTGTTACTCCACCTGTTGGCATGATAGATGTCCACGGTGACGGACCTTTTATCGCTTTAATGAAATTTGGCCCTCCTACAGCAGCTCCCGGAAATATTTTTACAATTTCTGCGCCTAATGATTCTGCTTCCGAAATTTCAGATATTGTACCACAGCCTGGCGTCCATAGAACTTTTCTCCTGTTACAAGTAAATGCAATTTCTCTATTTAGAATAGGGGAAACAATAAAATTTGCACCAAGTTGTATATACAAAGATGCCGTTCCCGAATCAAAAACCGATCCTACCCCGAGAGCTAATTCAGGAAAATTGTCATGAGTGAACTTTTGTAATTCAGAATATACTTCATGTGCAAAATCTCCTCTGTTAGTAAATTCAAATATCCTCACACCTCCTTCATAACATGCAGAAATAATATTTTTACATAACTCCAAATCCTTGTTGTAAAATATTGGAACTAAGGGTGTATAGTAAAACTTTTGTATAACTTCAATTCTTGTAAATTTAGCCATTATCAACATTTTGTTGTTTTAAGGATTAGACAAAGTTACAAATAATCTTTAATAATTCAAACAAACGTTTGCATAATTTGTATTTTATTTGTACTTTTGAATTAGTTAATTTTATTTCTTTATCTTTGTGGACTAAATAACCACAAATAAAAATTATGGCAAAACGAGTAACAATTCAAGATTTAGCCAAAGAGCTTAATACAACAACATCCACGATCTCAAGAGCTTTGAGGAATCATCATAGTATTAGTACAGCGATGAAGAAGAGAGTATTGGAGCTTGCTAAAATAAGAAATTATCAAGTGAATTCTATGGCGGCGAATTTGCGATCTGGTAAATCAATGACGATAGGAGTTGTTGTGCCACATATTAATAGGGATTTTTTCGCAAACGTTATCTCAGGTATAGAAGGAGTAGCAAAGACTGAAGGGTATAGTGTCGTTATTTGTCAAACTAATGATAAAATCGATAAAGAAAGAGATTGTATTAGTACTTTTTTAAAGACCAGAGTAGATGGCGTACTTATTTCTGTAGGTTTAGAGACAGATTGTTTTGAGCATTTAGAACAGGTCAAGAAAATGAATGTTCCCCTGATTTTCTTTGATAGAGTTCAGGAAAGTTCAAATTCTATGACTATTGTTAATGATGATATTGAAGGTGCATTTCAAGCAGTTTCCCATCTATTGGATGAAGGGTATAAAAGAATTGCCTTATTTTCAGGTCCCGATCACATAAATATATATAGAAATAGGAAACAAGGATATTTGAATGCATTGGAGAAGAGAGGTATTGAAATAGATGAAAAACTGATTACTTCCAATAATTTAAGCTATGAGGCAGGTGTTGAATCAGTTAAGAGGACCATGAAATTGAAAAATCCTCCTGATGCTATTTTTGCAGCAGGTGATTATGTTGCATTAGGAGCTTTGAACTGGTTGAAAAAAAATAATTACAGGATTCCTGAAGATATTGGAGTAGTTGGATATAGCAATGAAAAATTCACGAATTACATATCTCCAAGTCTCACTTCGGTAGATCAACATAGTATGGAAATGGGGCGATATGCAGCGAAGACATTTTTTGACTTAATAAAATCAGATAACAAGGATATTGTATTGAATTCACTTTCAATAAATCCGAAATTAATAATTAGAGAATCATCAAAAAGAAAAACAATATGAGCATGAAATACGAACTTCGTTTTGCATCGCATCCAATGGATGTGAAATCTTATGATACTGAAAGACTAAGATCAGAATTTTTAATTTCACCTGTGATGGTGGATGATACGATTAATTTAGTTTATTCATTATTTGATAGATTTATTGCAGGTGGAGCTGTTCCCAAGTCTAAGGAATTAAAACTGGAGACTATCGATCCTTTAAAAGCTGATTTTTTCTTGGAAAGAAGAGAATTAGGGGTCATAAATGTTGGAGGAGCAGGGAGCATTGTTGTTGAAGGTAAAGAATATAGTTTAATGAAGAAAGACGCTATTTATATAGGAAGGGGAAATAAAGAAGTGATTTTTAAAAGTGACGATTATAGTAATCCAGCTCATTTTTATATTAATTCAGCTCCTGCACATGCAACATATCCTACAAAATTGATTACAAAAGATGATGCAGATATTGTTGAATTAGGAACAATGGAAGAATCAAATGCAAGAACAATCTATAAGTTGATAGTTAATACTGTAGTAGATGTTTGTCAATTGCAAATGGGTATGACAGAATTGAAGCCGGGTAGCGTTTGGAATACTATGCCTGCACATTCGCATAATCGAAGAATGGAAGTGTACTTTTATTTTGATATTCCTGAAGGTAATGCAGTAAGCCATTTTATGGGTGATCCAAAAGAAACTCGTCATATTTGGTTGCACAATGAGGAAGCTGCAATTTCTCCATCATGGTCAATTCACAGTGGAGCAGGAACTTCTAATTATATTTTTATTTGGGGAATGGCAGGTGAAAATTTGGATTACGGAGATATGGATAAAGTGACTATTAAAGATTTAAAATAGTTGATTATTCTCCGCTGCAGGAGGCAAAGGGGTGATAAACGAACATTGAAAATTGAAAAGAGGGAAAATTTCCCAGCTGGCAAGGGGGCGGAAAGCTTACGTTGATAATTGAGTAATGAGTAATGCGTATTGAACAATAGAAAACTAATAGCAAAAATGAAAGTAGTTACATTTGGTGAAATAATGCTTAGGTTAGCACCTCCCGGCTATTTAAGATTTAATCAAACTAATAGTCTCAATGCTACTTTTGGAGGTGGAGAAGCAAACGTTGCCGTATCATTGGCAAATTATGGTATTCCGGTTAGTTTCATAACCAGATTGCCTGACAATGATATCGGTAGCTGGTGTGAAATGGAATTGAAAAAATATTCGGTTGATACCGGCCATATTTTGAAAGGAGGTGATAGGATTGGCATTTATTTTCTCGAAAAAGGTGCTGTTAATAGAAGTAGTAAAGTCGTTTATGATAGAGCGTATTCCTCTATTTCTACAATAGAAAAAGGGATGATCGACTGGAAAGTTGTATTTAAGGATGCCAATTGGTTTCATTGGACGGGAATAACTCCTGCTATTTCGCAAGGAGCTGCGGAAGTATGCCTTGAAGCTGTTCAGGTTGCTTATGAAATGGGGTTGACGATTAGTTGTGACCTGAATTATAGAAAGAAACTTTGGAAATGGGGGAAATCACCTGAGGAAGTGATGCCTGAACTTGTTTCTTATTGCGATATTATTCTTGGTAATGAAGAGGATGCAGATAAAGTGTTTGGGATAAAACCGGAGAATGTTGATATCGAAAAAGGAAAATTGTCAGCCAAAGATTTTGAATCTGTTGGAAAACAATTGATGACAAAATTTTCTAAAGCAAAAAAAATCATTATTACATTGCGAGGTTCTGTTAATGCCAATTTTAATATTTGGTCAGGCGTGCTATGGGATGGTAAGTATTTATATGAGTCACCAAAGTATGAGATTACCCACATTGTGGATAGAGTAGGGGGAGGCGATTCATTTATGGGTGGATTGATTTATGGTTTGATAAACTATAATAATGACCAAGTTGCTTTAAACTTTGCAGTAGCAGCCTCTTGTTTAAAACACACAGTTGAAGGTGATTTTAATCTTGTAAACGTTAGTGAAGTTGAAAAATTGATGGAAGGTAATACTTCAGGGCGAGTGACAAGATAAAAGACATGGTATTTAGTAAACTAAAATAATTAAAAAAATAAAAATAAAATGAGTTTAGATTTATTTGATTTAACAGGGAAAATAGCTTTAGTTACCGGTGGAACACATGGACTCGGAATGGCAATTGCAAAAGGATTGGCAAAAGCAGGTGCACAAATTGTAGTGAATGATATTTCACAAGAAAAATTGGATAACGCATTAAATGAATACAAAAAATACGGTATTGATGCTAAGATGTACTTATTTGACGTGACCGATGATAAAATTGTATCAAAATATATTGACAAAATTGAAAAGGAAGTAGGTCCGATTGATATCCTTGTGAATAATGCCGGAATAATAAAAAGAATTCCAATTGTGGATATGTCGGCAGAGGATTTTCGTCAAGTTATAGATATTGATTTGGTAGGACCGTTTATTATGGCTAAATATGTAGCAAAATCTATGATTAGAAGAAAATCAGGGGGAAAGATAATCAATATGAATTCGATGATGAGTGAAGTATCTCGAAATACCGTAAGCGCCTATGCAGCTGCAAAAGGAGGACTGAAAATGCTAACAAAAGAAATGGCTGACGAATGGGCACGATTCGGAATACAGACAAATGGTATTGGACCGGGATATTTTGCTACTGCCCAAACTGCACCTATAAGAGTTGATGGACATCCCTTTAATGATTTTATTGTGAAACGTACACCTGCAAGGAGATGGGGAAATCCTGATGAATTGCAAGGTGCAGCTATATTCCTGGCTTCAAAGGCTTCTGATTTTGTCAATGGTCATATACTTTATGTTGATGGGGGAATTCTTGCTACATTGGGTAGCCATGCAGGGGAAGAATAATATTTATTAATATAAAATAATCGTGAAGATGAGATACCTATTATTTGTTTTCTTTGTTGCAATGTTGTATTCATGCCAAGAGAAAGACATTTCTTTTGAATTGACTAATCCCACAAAGTTTAAACGAACTGATGAGCCTGTGTTTATCGACTTAAATAAATTACCGGACAATTTTAATGATTCGACTTATGCGGTATTTTCCGTTGAAAAAGAAATTCCTTTTCAAATAATTGACAGAAATGGAAATGGTGAAAAAGACTTTATGTTTTTATTGGTTGACTTCGATCCGGAAGAAATTATAAACTTGAAAGTTAAGCCAGTCGAGTCACGTCATCCACAAAAGGTAAGGGCTAATGTGAGATTTGGCTCAAGAAAACCACCGTATATTGAAATTACAGGAGTGAAAAGATTAACGACATCTGATACAGTTAAAGCATCAAATTTGTTTTTGATGGAAGGGCCTGCTTGGGAAAATGATAGAGTTGCTTTTAGAAATTATTATGATCAAAGAAATGGTATTGATATTTTTGGTAAAAGGACAGAAAAGATGGTGCTTGATAGTGTTGGTATAGATGGGACCAATTATCATGCATTATCTGATTGGGGAATGGATATCTTACACGTTGGTAATTCCTTAGGTGCAGGAGCTATTGCTATCCAAGTGGGTGATACTATTTATCCTATTAGGAATCCCCAAAATAGTTCATATGCATTGCTCAATGACGGGCCATTGTATGCCTCATTAAAATTGGTGCACAAAGGTTTTAAAATCTTGAACAGAACTTATGATATTGAGCATATATTATCAATTTACGGCGGCTCTTTTTACTATACGAGTACAGTTTCAGTCATAGGACTAAAAGGTGATGAGAAACTTGTTTCCGGAATTGTGAATTTGCATAGTGAAAAGTTATATAAGGAGAATAAATACAACCAAAAAATATTTGCTACTTATGATACACAGGCTGAAGATCACAAGATGTTGGGCTTGGCCATGTTGATTGATGACAATGATTTTGACTCAATTGTTAAAGATAGCTTTCCTGCTAAAGGTATCGAGGATACATATATGGTTAGGCTGAATTTTGATAAAGATAATTCATCCGATTACTGTTTTTATGCCTGTTGGGAAACAGGTTTTTCCAGTTTCAGGAATATGTCATATTTTTCAACATTTTTAGAAAGGAATGCTGAGAGGAAGAATAAACCTATATTACTAAGTTTTCATTGATTTAGTGAATATCCTATTGACTTATATGTGATGATTAGAGCCCTTTTAGTATCATTCTAATTACCAGTGTTGTATAGTGCCTGTCCATATAGTTATTAAAATTTATCAACATTTTTTGAAATAGCGCTACTATTCCTTAAAAATATATGTTTTTTTAATACAAAAATTGATATTTTTCATCCCAAAAGCACTCTATCTATTCAAATTACCTATGCTAAGGTATCAATAATTATTAGAAAGACATAAATCTCATCAAAAATATATATTTTTCTAAAACCAAGCACTTTAAGAATTTACGTCATTTAGAATAATTATAAATTAAGCAATAACAAATGTTAAAATAAAACAAACGATTGCGTAGAATTTTGTTTTGTTGTATATTTACCGAATAGTACAAGTAGTTGTTCGCCATTACAGTTATTTGTTTATTCTTGATTCGGCAAATTGCCGGGTTTAACTTTTAAAACCAAGATATTATGAAAAAGATTTATATTTTGTTTGTGTTTGTACTGTTTTCGCAAGTGTTGTTAACGGCAAGCAATTGGGTCGGTGGAGTAGGAAATTGGAGCGTTGCAGCCAACTGGAATCCTGTTGGCGTTCCTACTGCCTCTGATAAAGTCACTATCTACTCGGGAGAAGTAACTGTCGATGTAGATGCATTTGCATTGAATGTTGTACTTGGGAATGCAAAATTATCAATTGATAGCGGAGTGGAATTATTGATAGAAGGCTCACCCGATTATGGATTTAGAGTAAATGGAGCTAGTGCAGAATTTCTTAATGATGGTACATTGACTGTTAATAATTCTACAAGAAACGGTATTTTATTTCAAGCAGCGAATACTGTTACCAATAACGGAGTTATCAATGTTGATGGTACAACGGGTTTTTATCATGGGATTGATTGCCGGGTTGATTTGACAAATTCTGCAACAGGAGAGATTTATGTGGATAATACTGTAAATGGAAGTGGTATTTTAAATTATGCCGGTACACAGACATTTTGGAATGATGGTATTATTGGCATTGGCTTAAATGATAATATTGGGTATTATGGTATTGACAATAATGCAGAATTTTATAATAATGGAGATATAACCATTGGTTCCACTAGTGGAACAATTGGGAGAGGCGGTATTTTTAATCAGGCAGGAGCTGTTCAGTTTTATAATGATAATGCATTAATTACAATTCATAATACCGGTACAAACTTTCCCGGAATAGATAATAGAAAAATTTTTGAAAATGATAATAACGGAGAGATAACAATTCAAGCGGGAGTTTACAAAGGTATTGATAACAACGGAGGAACATTCACCAATACATCAGGATTAATCACTATCGAGAAAGGTACGGATTCGCCTATTCTGAACAGAAATTCTGCTACTTTCACTAATTTGGATCTCATGGATTTGAATGGAAGTACTGCGGCAAATAAAGCAGGAATTGACAATAGAGCAACATTTACAAATTCAGGAACTTTAGATATTGATGATTCTCAAGGTCAGGGAATTTTGAATTTTGATGCGAGTTCATCATATACTAATAGCGGTACGATAAATATCGGAGTGAATGCAGCAATTTCTACTAATGGAATTGAAAACAATAACGGTACTTTTGATAATACGGGCACTATAACTATTAAAAATACTGGTTCAAGGGGAATTTATATGTCCGGTTCATCAACATTTAACAATAATGGCGGAACAATAAATATCGATAATACTACTCTTCAAGCTTTGTACAATAACGGGGGTACATTTAGTAATACAAACGTTGCAGAAATCAATATCGGTTTAAATGCGCATTGTGGTCATAGAGGAATTGATAATAACGGTACATTTACGAATGAAGAATTCTCGGGAATATATATTCAGGATGTACAATATGAGTCAATTTATACTTCAGGAGGTACATTTTCTAATTTTGGAACATATAAACAAGTATTGCCAACAGGTTCTTATTGGGCTATTAAAGGCGTGGCCGGAAGCAGTTTTATAAATAAATCAACCGGTGAGATTTATTCAGGAAAAACTATTGATAATACAAGTTTTACACAAGAAGGTATCCTGAATCCGGGGAATTCACCGGGAATATTAGAAATAGCACATGGTTTTGCTCCGGCATCAACTACTGTTTACAATTGTGAAATATCAGGCAACGGAGGAGCCAATGCTGGAGATCAAGATCAAATAAGAGTAACGTCCGGTGATGTCACTTTGGACGGTATGCTTGCACTGGATTTTGGTAGCTTTACACCGGCAAATAATGATGAATTTATCGTTTTAGAATATGCCGGTGCATTATCAGGAACTTTTTCTTCTGTAACCGGATTACCTGCAGGTTGGGTAATTGATTATGGTGTGAAAAAGCCGGGTTGGGTTGTGATTTATGGACCTCAAAGCGAGATACCAATTAAACTATTATCCTTTAAAGCTAAAGAAGTAAATGGTGTTGTAGAATTGAAATGGGAAACTGCATCAGAAGTGAATAATGATTATTTTATGATCGAACGTGGCACTGATGGACAAAACTTTAAAAGTATTGGCAAAATCAAAGGAAATGGAAATAGCAGAGATATAAATACTTATAGTTTTAAGGATCATACTGCTTCTTATGGTCATAATTATTATAGATTGAAACAAGTGGATTATGATAATAGATATGAATATTCCGATGTGATAGATGTTCAATTATATGGCGATAAGTTATTGGTTTTTCCTAATCCTGCAAGTGATTATATCAATGTCTTCAATATTGATAATTGGGAGAATGTCACAATCTGTGATATGAAAGGAGAAAAAATATTTGTTCCAAAAGCCTCAGGGAATAAATTAAATGTTTCCAATCTGAAAAAAGGAGTCTATTTCATTAAAGAAAAAAGTAAAAAAGCATTGAAGTTTATTATAAAATAAGAAAGTAGTGTGTTTTTAATGGTGTAAGTGTCTTAGATCGCAAGTTTAAGACACTTTTTTTATTTGGAATCAACAGTTTCAACTTAATTGTGTAAATTTGGAAATTTTAAATGGACAGCTTTAAGATATGGGTAGATTAATAGATGAATTAGCAAAAGGAAAAATAATGATTTCAGATGGAGCGTGGGGTACAATGCTTTTTGATAAAGGATTGAAGTTAGGTGAATGCCCCGAATTGTGGAATGTTACTCATCGCAATGACGTTTTGGATATTGCACAACAGTATATTAGTGCAGGTGCTCAAATGGTCGAAACAAATTCATTTGGTGGAAATAGCATAAAACTTTCAGGTTTTGACCTGGATAAAAGAGCTTATGAGCTAAATAAAATTGCCGCAGAAATATCAAGGGAGGCCGCAGGAAATGACAATTTCGTTTTAGGGTCAATGGGACCAAGTGGTAAATTTTTAGTGACTGAGGAAGTTACGGAAGATGAATTGATTGATTCATTTTCTGAACAGGCTATTGCCTTAAGAGATGGTGGCGCAGATGCTATATGCATAGAGACATTCTATGATTTGAATGAAGCAAAATGCGCCGTTGATGCTGTAAATAAAAATACGGATTTAGAAGTTATTTGCACATTTACTTTCGATAAACAAATGGATGATAGTTATCGTACGATGATGGGGACATCACCAAGCGAAGTAGTTGAGTTTTTAGTGAAAAATAAAGTGGATATTGTAGGTACTAATTGTGGAAATGGGTTTAGTGGAATGTTAGAAATTGTAAGCGAGATGAGAAAGACAAATAATACGATTCCTATAATTGTACAAGCAAATGCAGGTCTCCCAAAATTGATAAACGGAATCTCCGTATATACAGAAACTCCGGATATAATGGCAATTGAAATCCCGAAATTGATTAATGCAGGCGCAAATTGTATAGGAGGTTGTTGCGGAACTACACCGCAACATATAAAGAGAATAGTTATTGAAGTAAATAAAACCTTGTAAATTGCATTTGTAAGAAAAAAATTGTATTTTTATAAAATATTTACGCAATCGTTGGCATAAATTGAATTTGTATTGTATATTCACTTTTCAAATTGCTTAAGTGATTTGCTTTTTAAGTAAATTAATTAAATATTAGATGGATAAGATACTCATAATAATTGTATTGCTTACGGGAAATATACTATTTTCCCAAGAATCTACTGTTAAAATAAATCATCAAGGAAAGGAATTTACTCAACTTAAACATGCCTGGACTGCTCAATGGATAACACATCCTTATGAGTCAACTCTTGATTATGGTGTGTTTTTATTTCGTAGAAATTTTGATTTGAAAATAATCCCTGAAAAGTTTAAAATTTTTGTATCTGCCGATAATCGATACAAATTGTATGTAAACGGGGAAGAGGTGAGTGAAGGGCCGGCAAGAGGGGATATCAATAACTGGAGATATGAAACGATAGATATTGCCCATTATCTCAAAAAGGGAAAAAATGTATTGGCTGCCCAGGTCGTCAATTTTGGAGAGTTTCGTCATGGTGCTCAACAAACTTTTCAAACAGCTTTTATTCTTCAAAGTGAGAAACAAGTATCTCCGTCATTGAATACAGGGAAAAATTCTCCATGGAAAGTTACCAAAAATTATGCGTATGAATTTATACCCTTTGTCAGCGATTCGGTGGGTGGATACTATGTAGCCGGTCCGGGGGATAAGATAGATGGGAATAAATACCCTTGGGGTTGGAATAAAATCGGATATGATGATTCCGGTTGGTTAATTCCGCGTAGTGCAACAGTAGAATTTTCTGTAGGTAGAGGTTTTTTATTTGGTAGCACATGGTATTTAGTTCCCCGCAAGATACCATTTATGAAAAGGGAAAAGGAAAATTTTAAATCTGTCATAAGGAGTTCGGGAATTGACAATATAGAATTGGAGGATGACATAATAATACCTGCTCATTCAAAAGTCAGTATCTTATTGGACAATAAGGTTCACACAGTAGGTTACCCTGAATTGATATTGAGCAAAGGGGAAAATGCAAATATAAAAATCACTTATGCAGAAGCATTATTTGAAAAGAAATCCAAAAACCGTACTGCTCATGGAGGCTGGAAAAAGTTAAATAGGAATAGTTTTAAGAATCAGGAAATAAGAGGTTATTACGATATTTATACTGCCGATGGTGGTATGTATAGAAAGTATTCGCCCTTGGCACTTAGAGTCTTTAGATTTGTGCAATTGGATATAGAGACCAAAGACGAACCCTTGATCATAAATAAATATTACAATGTTTTTTCCGCTTATCCTTTTGAGGAAAAAGCAAAGTTTAATTGCCAAAATGATACTCTTCAAAAAATTTGGGATGTAGCTTGGAGAACTTTGCAAAATTCTTCTCATGAAGTGTTTTTAGATCCATATTATGAGCAATTGCAATATGTAGGTGATGCACGAATAGAATCACTCGTTTCGATATATGTCACAGGGGATGACAGGTTGATGCGTAAAGCGATTAAATCATTTGACGATTCAAGACTTCCAAATGGTCTTACACAAAGTAGATTTCCGTCGTATATAGTACAAATTATTCCGACCTATTCGCTTTTGTGGATAGATATGATGTATGATTACTATATGTATAGGGATGACCCTGAGTTTTTAAGGCAGTTTATTCCCGGTATTCGAACTGTTTTGGATTGGTTTAAATACAAAATAGATGATTCAGGAATGTTGGCAAATCTCGAATGGTGGAATTTTACAGATTGGACTTCAGGATTTGAAAATGGCATACCTCCCGGTGCTGATGATGGGCATTCAGCCAATGTGACATTGCAATATGTATATGCATTGCAAAATGCAGCAGAGTTATTTGAGTATTTTGGTTTGAAAAAGGAAGCTGATGAATACCGAAAAATTGCTTCAAATGTTCAAAAGGCTGTTCTGTTATTGTGTTTTGACAATGATTCTAAAATGATTGCAGAAAGACCTGAAAAAGATGTGTTTTCCCAACATACCAATATTTTTGCGATATTAACCAATACTATCAATAATAGGGAGCAAAAGAAACTTATGGAAAAGATCCTTAATAAAAAGGATTTGATACAAACTTCTATTTATTTTAAATTTTATTTGGTAAGAGCATTGCAAAAAACTGGTTTAGCAAACAAATATCTAAGTTTGTTAGGTCCATGGGAACACATGATTGATAAAGGTATGACTACTTTTGGAGAAACGGATAAGAATCCACGTTCTGAATGCCATGCATGGAGCTCGACTCCTTGTTTTGAATTTTTACATACTGTTGCGGGCATTTACCCGGGGTCACCTGGTTTCGAAAAAGTGATTATTCGACCTAATCCTGGCAATTTATCTTCTATAAAAGGTAGATTTCCGCATCCAAAAGGTCAAATTGATTTTGATTTAAAATTTATTGATAAATATTGTAATGCTAAAATAAAATTGCCAAAAGGAATACAAGGCGAGTTTTTATGGAATAATGTCAAAACAAAATTAAAAGAAGGCGAGCAAAATATTATATTGAAATGATTGACTAATTAATAAAATGAATTTTTAATAATGTATTCACCGGAATCTAAAATAAATAGAAACCATTCAGGTAAGGACTTTGGTAAGTTAAAACATACTTGGCAAGCGCAATGGATTACGTATCCTGCAGGTTCGACTTTGGATTACGGGGTTTTTCTTTTTCGCAATAATTTCACTTTGAAATCAGAACCTGTAAAATTCATTATCTTTATTTCAGCTGATAACCGGTATAGATTGTTTGTGAATGGTCAATTTGTCTGTTATGGTCCTGCAATAGGTGATTTAGGCAATTACAGGTATGAAACTTTGGATATATCTCAATATCTTGTAAAAGGTAAGAATGTTATTGCTGCCGAAGTCGTCAATTTTGGAGAATATAAGAAAGTGGCTCAAATATCATATCAGACGGCATTTATTTTACAGGGGCATGGAGAAAATCAAATTGATATAAATACGGGTACAGCAAATTGGAAAGTATTTAAGAATATTGCATATTCACCCATTCCAATTACAAGTAAAATGCTTAATTCATATTATGCTGCGGGACCTTGTGATAGATTTGATGCTTCGGATTATCCTTGGGGTTGGAAAGATATTGATTTTGATGATAGTACTTGGTTAAAGCCTAAAAAAGCTATTACGGAATTTGCTGTAGGGAGAGGGTTTTTATATGGAAGTGCATGGTTTTTAGTAACGCGCACAATTCCTTTAATGATATCAAAAAAGGAAAATTTCATATCAATTGTAAGAACAAATGGGATAGAAGTGGATAATTTATTTTTAAAAGGAGAAAACCCTGTTGTAATCCCTGAAAACTCTAAAGTTTCGATACTTTTTGACCAAACTTATCACACTACCGGTTTTCCCGAATTATTTTATTCTAAGGGTAAGGGCAGTTCCATAAAAATAACTTATTCCGAAGCTTTATTTAAGGATGAATTTCTAAATAGCAACATTAGTGACGGCAATCTATTGTTGGTTGATGTAAAGGGCAATCGAAATGAGTTGGAAGGTAAATCTATTTTCGGTTATTATGATATTGTTTTGCCTGTTGGGGGAGCAAAAAGGCTGTTTCGACCCCTTTCCCGCAGAACATACCGCTTTGTTCAATTAGATATACAAACAAAAGACGAAATCTTAATATTAGAAAAATATTATAGCGTTTTTATGGGATACCCATTTGAAGAAAAGGCAAAGTTTGAGGCTGATGATGAGGCATTGAAAAATATATGGAATGCAGGTTGGAGAACATTGAAGAACTCGGCCGGAGAATCATTTTCTGATCCTTATTATGAGCAGTTGCAATATATAGGAGATACCAGAATAGAATCATTGGTTTCTATTTATGTTGCCGGTGATGACCGTTTAATGCGTAAAGCTATTAAGCAATTTGATGATTCCCGTATTCCTGAGGGGTTAACTCAAAGTAGATACCCTTCAAATATATTGCAAGTGATACCTCCTTATTCATTGTTGTGGATAGATATGATTCATGATTTTTTTATGTACAGGGACGATCCGGATTTTTTGAGGCAGTTCATTCCAGGCATCAAATCCGTATTGGAATGGTTTGGAGAAAAAGTAGATGATAAAGGAGTTTTAAGTGGATTGGAATGGTGGAATTTTACCGATTGGGCTCAGGGATTCTCAAATGGAATACCTCCCGGTGCAGACGATGGTTATACCGCTAATATTTCATTACAGTTTGTCAAATCTCTTCAAAATGCAGCAGAGTTATTTAGTTTTTTCGGGTTGCAAACAGAATCAAATAATTACAGCCGATTAGCAGAAGATATTAAAAAAGGAGTTATGACCGAATGTTTTGATTATGAAAAGGGCCTGTTTGCAGAAACACCGGAAAAAAATATCTTTTCACAGCATACCAATATTTTGGGGATTTTAGTAGATATTGGAGATATTGGATTTCAACGTGATTTAATGGAAAAGATATTGTATGACGACTCACTTATCCAAACCACAATTTATTATAAATTTTATTTATTTAGAGCGCTTCAAAAAGTTGGATTTGGCAATAGATATCTTGATATGCTATCACCATGGAAGAGAATGCTGGAAATGGGTATGACTACTTTTGGAGAGACGGATATAAATCCTCGTTCAGATTGTCATGGTTGGAGTGCAAGTCCTAATTTTGATTTTTTACATACTATCGCAGGAATTTATTCAGGTGAATATTCGTTTAATACGGTAATAATCGAACCTAATCTTGGAAAATTGGAATCTCTTTATGTAGAACTACCACATCCTAAAGGTATGATTAAAGTTTTGTATGAAAAACTAAAGGAAGGACTATATGTAGAATTGTCTTTACCTGAAAAAGTCAATGGGGTTTTTAAATGGAGGAATCGGAAATTAAAATTAAAAAACGGTGAACAAACATTTATAATCAAATGATGATTTTTAATCAAAATATAACTATTCCACTATGGAAAGAGACAATTCCCAATTATCGCGAAGTTGGTGAAAAGAATACTGTCGATTTTGATGATTCTGATAATTTGGAATTTTACAGTATCGTTGTAAAACCTGAAATATCGGTTTTCCTGCCTTCTGCAAAAAATAGAAATGGCCGGGCAGTTTTGGTAATTCCCGGAGGGGGATACAATGTAGTCGCTCATAAATGGGAAGGTGAAGATATTGCTAAATGGTTAAACTCGTATGGCATATCAGCATTTGTATTAAAATATAGATTGCCACATGCAAAAAGCAATATTGTACCACATATCTCTCCTTTGATTGATGCGATTAGAGCGATGAAGCAGATAAGAAGCAATGCGGTGGATTGGAGGATTGATAAGAATAATATCGGGGTAATGGGTTTTTCTGCCGGTGGACATCTTGCCTCGACATTAGGGACACATTTTGATGAAAAAATTTATGAATTTACTGATGACATTGATAAATATAGTGCAAGGCCGGATTTTATGGTTTTAGATTATCCTGTGATATCAATGAGTGAAAATTTTACCCATAAAGGATCAAAATTTTTTTTGCTTGGGGAAAAGCCCTCTGTTGAATTAATGAATTATTTTTCAAATGAAAAAAACATAAAAAACAATACACCTCCTACATTCTTAGTGCATGCAAGCGACGATAAAGTAGTGGATGTAGAAAATAGCATTGCATTTTATAGAGGATTGCGAAAAAAAAATATTGATGCTGAACTGCATATTTTTCAAAATGGAGGACATGCATTTGCTCTTGCTAATGGGTCAGAAGCAGCTGAAGCATGGAAAAAATTGTGTTTGGAATGGTTGAATAAATAATCCCCACTGGCGAGAGCAATGGGGGTGGAAAAAACATAAAATACAGATAAAATGAAAAAAATATTATTTATTTTGCTTGTTATTCTAACAAACAATGCGTTTGCGCAAAAGCAAGTCGCACTTACTTTTGATGATGGTCCTGATTCATCATATACTGAGAAACTACTTGATATTTTGAAAGCAGAAAATGTGAAAGCAACGTTTTTTGTTATTGGAGATAAGGTAAAGAAATACCCTGACATTATCAAAAGAATGAATGATGAGGGGCATCTTATTGGCAATCACAGCAAATCTCATATACATTTTACGGAATATACCGATACAAGTATGGTACTTAAGGATGTTACTTGGGTTGATTCTGTTATTTATGATATTATTGGCAAAAAGACTCATTATTTCAGACCTCCGTTTGGAGCTTTGAGAAGTGAACAAAAGACATTTCTCAAGGAACATGGTTATGATTTAGCACTTTGGACACTTTCTCCAAGGGATTGGAATGTATTTAAGGTTACGGCAAGTGATATCATAGATACGGTAAAAACCTATATTCATAATAATGCCGTTATACTCATGCACTCAAAAGATGCTTCGGGAAATATTAAGGACTATCCTTACAGGAATAATACAATAGAAGCTTTACCAAAAGTGATCAAGTTTTTAAGGGATAATGGATATAAAATGGTAACTCTGGATAAAGTTAAACATGAGAAAGGTATTGGTGGTGATAGAAAAGCATTTGATATTGGGGTTGAAAACAAAGATGATATTATTTTTTACGGAGGGTTTGAAGAGGGATTTAATAATATATTTTGGTCAGAAAGATGGGGGATAAATTGGACGAGTAGAGCCGATGAAAACGAAGTAGTTAATAGTGATTTTCTTGGGAATAAAGCTTTGAGAGTTAATTATCCTAAAGGTGGTTTGGGCCCAAGTGGAACGGGGCTTCAATTCCCAATAGTTTTTAGAGATATTCCAGGAATAAAACAGGATTATTATCAGGAAGCATATCTAAGGTATTATGTTAAATTTGAAGAAGGTTTTGATTTTAGAAAAGGGGGCAAGTTACCCGGTTTAATGGGAGGTGGAGATTCCTGGACGCGTTCGGGAGGAAATCAACCTAATGGTAGAAACGGTTGGACACTGAGGTTTATGTGGGTGGAGAATGGCAAAATTGTAGTTTATGCCTATGTACCTAAAAGTGAAAACGGTAAATGGGGCGGTGAAGTTTGGGGTCAAGGAATTGATTGTCATTTTAATGCTACTCCAGGTAAATGGCATTGTATTGAGCAATATGTCAATGTTGGAACACCCGGTAAGGATGATGGCAAATTAAGAGTGTGGATAGATGGTGTTGAAAGAGTGAATATTGATGATATGCGTTTTTGGGATGAAGAGAATAATAAAGGACGAATCGGAGGTGTATATTTTTCAACATTTCATGGTGGTAATACTGATGACTGGAGACCTCATAATGATTCATTTGCTCAATTCGATGGTTTTTTTGTTGCAAAAAAAAGAATAGGAACTGCTAAATAATTATGGAGAATAAAAATCAATTAGGCTATTTTGCTAAAAAGGGAAAAGAATATGTTGTAACAACACACCAACCTCCAAGAGATTGGTTCAATATGCTTTGGAATCCTACATATCTTGCTTGTGTAGGTCAGAATCTAAATGGTTTTTCATTGTATCAAAGTGAAGACGGCGTTGTCACAAATCTTTTCGGAAAACAAGACAATAGATCCGCACCCCGTAACATTTATATCAGAGACAATGAAACAGGTGAAGTGTGGTCAGCTGCATTTAAACCCACTAATATAGAACCCGATGGATTTATATGTAGGCACGGTTTGGGATATACTATATTGGAAAGTAAGAAAAATGGCATAAGTGTCACATTGCGTATTTTTGTACCAAGAAAAGAATCAGCAGAAATTTGGACAATGGAGATTAATAATAATTCTAATCGTGGGAGAAATTTATCAGTGTTTAGTGTATGTGAAGTAATACTCGATGGTGCAAATCTTACATATGGTTATCAAGCTGGTGTTGATGGTTTTTGTGAAAAACACAAGCAGAGATTGTTTTATAGAAACAGTACAGTAGTTGTACAAAATGAAAAGTATAGAGCGTTTGCATATACAGATATACCTTTTGATCATTTTGATATAAGCAAAGATATATTTTTGGGAAATAGCGGATGTTACACATTACCTGATGCAATCCGGAATGGTACGTTAAATGACAGCAATGCAAGTACTGAATTTATGGTATCAGCCTTTCAGCACAATATGATTCTTAATAAAAATGAGAAAAAAAGAATTAATTTTGTGTATGGAATTGTATATGATGAATTCGATGCTGACCGTATGGTTTCACTTTTTGCACGGGGCAAATTGATTGAAGAGGAATTCGAAAGAATTATTGAACAAAATAATAGTAGATTGGGATTTACAACTATTTCTACACCTGATAAGGATTTCAATAATCTGTTCAATATTTGGCTTAAGCATCAATTGTATTTAATGGCAGATTGGGCAAGATTTTATTTTAAAGGATATAGAGATACATTGCAAGACTCAGCGGGAATGTCCATTATTAACTCTACTAGAGCCTTGGCTATGTTGGAAAAAGCACTGGCAAATCAGCGTAGTGATGGCTTTTGTCCCAGAGCATTCAGAGTCCCTTCAATGGATGTAGCTGCAGCAGACAAACATTATTCGGATTCTCCAAGCTGGATTAGTCATGCTACCGATGCTTTGTTGAGAGAAACAGGAGATTTATCAATACTTGATAGAATAGTTGAATATTCGGATCAAGGAAAGGCAACTATATGGGAACATAATTTGAAAGCTTTGGATTTTCTTTGGAATGACAGGGGAGAGCATGGTTTATCATTGATAAGGCATGGTGATTGGAATGATTTGATGGATAGAGTCGGAGCAAAGGGTAGAGGTGAAGGAATATGGATGAGCATAGCTTTTGCAAGAGCATTAAAATTGATAGAAAAAATTGCTACTTGGAAAAAGGATGATAAAATTGAAAAATTGTGCAGATTAAGATATGAAGAGATTAAAGAAAATATATTAAAATATGGTTGGGATCAAGATCATTTCATTTATGCAATAACAGACGAAGGAAATAAAGTTGGGGATAATGCTTCTGAAGAAGGTCAAGTATTTATCAACCCTCAATCTTGGGCTATTTTAGCGGATATTATCGATAAAAAACAATACTTAGCTATTATGAAAAAGATTGAACCTATGATAGATTCCCCTGTTGGACCGATGCATAGTTGGCCGCCATTTACTAAATACAATCCCGAAATAGGTACCCTGACGAGTGTGCCTCAAGGGGCCTTCACTAACGGTAATGTATATAGTCATGCCGCCACTTTTAAAATTGCAGCGGACTATATGGCAGGACGAAATGATAAAGCATTTGACTCACTATTAAAGATTTTACCTTCTCCGGAAAAATCCGAACCTTATGCACAATCCAATGGGTATATTGGGCCCACTTCTTTGAGAAAGAAAAAATTTGTGTCGGATGATCCCTGGAGAACAGGAGCAGTAGCATGGAATTATTTAAATGTTTTTGATTATCTATTGGGATTTAAAAGAGAGCTTTTAGGCGTGAAAATAGAACCGCAAATACCATCGCATTGGGATAAAGTATCATACAAGAGAATGTTTCGAGGCACTATTTTCAATGTCAACATAACAACAGGGGAAACAGGAAAAGTATCCGTTGATGGTATTGAACAAAAGAATGCATTTATTGAAGTCCCTGTTAAAGGATTGAAAAAGAAGAAGGTCACAATAGATATTCAAATGACAAATATTAATTTAAATAAATAGGAATGAATGAACAAAAAGTTGAAATAGATGAACATATTTCCATCAAAGAAAAAATAGGTTTTGCTCTTGGAGATACAGCCTCAAATCTTGTATGGCAAACATTAATGATTTTTCAGTTGTATTTTTATACTGATATTTTCGGTTTACCTGCGGCAGTAGTTGGAACTATGTTCTTAATTACTAAAATTTGGGATTCGATAAATGATCCCATAATGGGAATTATTGCAGATAGGACAAATACCAAATGGGGTAAATTCCGACCGTATATTTTATGGTTTGCTTTGCCTTTTGCATTTGCAGGAGTATTGACATTTACAACACCGGATTTGAGTCTGACAGGTAAGATTATTTACGCTTATGTGACTTATACCATTATGATGATGATTTATACTGCAATCAATATTCCTTATTCTTCATTGATGGGAGTTATATCTGCAAGTCCTAAACAAAGGGCAAGCTTTTCACAATACAGGTTTATGTTTGCTTTTACCGGTGGATTAATAGTTCAAGCCTTAACCTTACCATTGGTAAATTCAATAGGAGCTGATAATACAAATGTACTATCGGCTGAATTGAATAAAAATCAGATTGTCCTCACAGAACATGGAGTTGGAGCGTCTAAACTGGAACTTACTGCTGATATGGGAGACAATAATTCTTTAACTAAGAATGTGACTGCAATAGTTTACAGAAAGGATTTAGAAAATGAAATAGATAAAAATACTGATATCTTGTACCTTCCTGAAGGTTTTGGGCACTATACATTAAAACCGGAAAAATATTTTAAAAATGATATTTCTTCCGCCAAATTAGATGTGCGTATTATCAATGAAGCAAAAGGTTTTCAAGGGGTCATGATTGTATTTGGTATTTTGTCTCTTATTATGTTCTTGATCACATTTTATACTACAAAAGAAAGAGTCTCTCCTCCCAAAGAACAAAGAACAAATATTAAAAATGATTTTAAAGATTTGATTAGTAATGAGCCTTGGTTACTTCTGTTAGTTGTAGGCGTAATAAGCTTGACTTATGTTGCGATTAGATTTGGATCTGTTATGTATTATTTCAAATACTATATTGAAGATGAATCCTTGGTAAGCGCTTTTTTGGTTTCAGGAACAATATTGACAATTATTGCGATTTCATTTACAGAGAAACTTACAAATAGATTTGGTAAAAAGAAAGTGTTTATAGTTTCTCAATTAATAGCGGGTACTTTTACAGCTTCATTTTTCTTTGTCGATAAATCAAATGTCATGATGTTATTTGCGCTAAATATAATAGTCAGTTTAGCTTCAGGGCCACCTGCTCCGATTTTGTTTGCTATGTACACAGATACTGCAAGCTATTCCGAATGGAAGAATAATAGACGTGCTACCGGATTGATAATGTCTGCTTCCACAATGGCTCAAAAATTCGGATTTACCATTGGTGCAGCTCTTGCAGGTTGGATTTTGGCTTTATATGGTTTTAAAGCAAATACCACCCAAACAGCAGAATCTGTATTTGGTATTATTTTGATGATGAGTTTGATTCCTGCTGCCGGTAGCTTGCTTGTCGCCGGTGTGATGAGCTTTTATAAACTCGATAATAAAACCATGGATAAAATAGAAAATGAATTGCAGCAAAGACGTAAAGAACATGTAGAATTAGATTAAAGATTATCAATATCTCAATAATATCCGTTTTGTATATGACACTAAAAAATAAACAAATGAAAATATTTTTATCAGTCGTTTTAGTTTTGAATACATTAGTTATGTATACTCAAAAGCCGGCTTTTCGCAATCCTCAATTGGAAGAATTAGTTACTCCTTTTAGAGTACCTTTACCTGATAATGTAGACAGTATTAGATATGTGGATTTAGACAATGACGGTGATCCTGATGTGTTGAAATCAACAATAAATGGAGGAATCCATATTCTATGGATTGACGATGATGATGATATGAAAATCGGTGATTTGGAAGGAGATATGGACAATGATTGCCTTATGCTTGATTTGAATAATGACGGTAAATATGGTTCGGAAAAAGATCTGATTGTGGACTGGAGTGATTTGGATGATGATGGTAAAGCGGATTGGCAACTGATTGTTGACAATAATAAAAAGGACAACAAAGGTAAATGGACTTCACATTACATTTGGTTTGAAGATCTCGATCATGATGGTGTTTTTGGTTATGTCGATTGGCATACTTTTAAATTTGAAGGATGGGATCACTCGGGAAGAGCCAATTTTTTTGCCGATTACAATGGTAATAGTTTGATGCTTAAAGCGCATATTACTACTTGGAATATAAAAGATTTGGAATATAATTGGGAGAACCCCTTTTTGTTTTATGATAAAGACAACGATGGTTTAACGGAGATGGCGATCAGAATGGTAGATGAGCCAAAGTCTATAAAAGACGGGCAAGATACTTCCATAGTATGGGATTTTAGTCATAAAATATCTATGGTGCAAATGACTTTTGATATGGATAACGATAATAATCCTGACAATCCTCTGGATTTTGACATGAGTTTGAAGTTTAAAGGAAAAGGATTTGATTATTCCGATCAAAAACATTCAATGACTGGGATGAAGATAGCCGATAAATCGGATAAATACTTTGACGATTCTCGATTTAGACATTTGGATAAATTGATATATCCAGATCATAAAAATGCTTATAATTTAACTTTTGAGAAAGGAGATTGGGATTATTGCTGGTTTGTTTTTGATGAAGATGACGATTGTCAAAGATGGGAGAGGGTAGAGTTTTATGAGCCTGGAGATCCTTTTGAAATCGGGGCAAAGAAAGGTGGACTTGACAATAATCCCCAGGCAGATGCTACAGGTGATAGGGGAGAGTGGGATGAAGATTTTTCAGGTAAGGGAAATTTATATTTATCTCCATTGGATGGTAAGTTGCATTTGTATGGTGCTGAATACGGTTATTGGCGAATAGACCAAAACGCCTTGTATTATCAAGGGTGGCAAGGATGGAGAGGGGAAAATCTTCAACCTGAGGATTTTGAAAATATCGAACCGGATAAATTTGCAACAATTGCCTATGAAGATACTGATCTAAATGGCTTTTTTGATAAAATTTACTATGATTTGGACGGTGATGGTGATTTTGAGACTTATTATTCGTTGATAGAAAACAAAATACCTGATGACGCTTTTGTTTTTGAAACAAAAAAAATGAAGTATAAGGATTATAAAAATATTTATAAGAAAATGGCACATCTGCTTTTTAAAAATGCAGGAAATGCCGTGAAAGTTGCAAAAAAATATAGGCTAAATACTGAATGTTATAGTGTTTTGAAACATGCTAAAAGTTTGAGAGAGCAATATCATAATGGTTATTGGCTTTCATTTTATATATATCAGGATTTATTGAAATATGCAAAATTGAAAAATGATAAAAAAATGGAGAAGGATGTTAACAATGCATTTCATGTAACTAATTGGGGCAGTTTGCTTGATGATTAATGTGAGAAATGTCAGTTGTAAAAATCTAACTAGTGTCTGTCTATAAAGTGCTTGATTTTTGAAAATGAAAGATTTTTGATGCGAGTTTTGCCGTTCTGAGGATTAGTGATGCCTTAGCATCAGTAATTTGAATAAAGTAAAAATATATTTTTAAATTTTGATGACTTTATAGACAGACACTAACTATTATATTAAAAATAAAATGTTATTATGAAAAATAATTTAACACAGGAACAAATCAATTATTATCGAAAGAATGGATATTTGACAATTGATGGTTTTTTGAGTGAAGAAGAATTGGAGATATGGAGGAATACACTTGCTGATGCTTTGAAACAGAGGCAAGGACGTAAATTTCCTCATTCGGAATTGAAAACAGGAGAGGATGACGGTATAAATACAGATGCTACTTACTTTGGTAATGTGTTTGATCAAATTATTAATCTTTGGATGACTCATGACGGGATGAAAGAGTTGATCCTGGATAAAAGAATTGGGAAAATGGCTACTCAATTGGCAGATGTAGAAGGGATAAGAGTTTGGCATGATCAAGCATTGATTAAAAAGCCTTGGGCTAATCCTACATCTTGGCATATAGATACTCCGTTTTGGTCATTTTCGCATAGAGAGGCTTTGAGTATTTGGATTGCATTAGACGATGTGACTGTTCAAAACGGGTGTTTGTATTTTATGCCCGGGTCACATTTAGATACCAAGTTTGATGAACCGAATATTGGGATGAATATGGGTGAAATATTTAGAGAATATCCTCAATATATTGATAAAAAACCATTCGTTTCTGTGATTAAAGCAGGGAGTTGTTCATTTCACAACGGGCTAAATATTCACGCAGCAGGACCCAATATGACTAACGGATATAGAAGAGCTATGACTTGCGCTTTTATGCCTGATGGAGCTACATTTAACGGTAAAAAGAATGTTTTACCCGGCGATTATTTCAATTCATTAAAAGTAGGGGACTTATTGGATAATGATGAGCAGAATCCTTTGATTTATCATAAAAATATGGACTGATGCAATTAAAGATATTCTGTGCATGGTGGGGACTTGATCATTTAGGTTTGGAAGGAATGATAAAGAAAATTAAAGAAAAGGGTTATGACGGAATAGAATGTTTTATTCCGTCTGAAGAAGAGGAAAGGAAAGAATTGCAATACTTATTGTCGAAATACAAGCTAGATATAATAGCCCATCAATTTCAAGCAGAAGGGAAAACTTTTGAAGAGTTTGCAGATTCATTCAGGAATCATTTGATTAGCGCATCTAAATTTAATCCGATAAAGATAAATTCGCATACCGGAAAAGATTTTTGGTCAATTGAGCATAATGGTAAACTTATAGATATTGCAGAAGATGTAGAAAGAGATTTTGGAATTCCAATTGTGCATGAAACACATAGAGGACGTTTTTTGTATTCAGCCTCCGTTTCTAAGATTTATATGGAAAAATACGTTAAATTACGTATAAATGCTGACTTTTCCCATTGGGTATGTGTATCTGAAAGTATGTTGCAAGATCAAAACAAAACTATAGAGTTGGCAATTCAACGAGCAGATCATATACATGCCAGAGTGGGGTATGAGCAAGGAGCTCAAGTACCTGATCCAAGAGTATTAGATTGGCAAGGTCATTTGGATGTTTTTATGTTTTGGTGGCAAAGTATAGTAGATAGACAGAATAATGAAGGAAAAGAGTATGTGACTATAACCCCTGAATTTGGGCCTCCACCATATACTTTTATAGATCCATATACCAAAAAGCCGATTAATGACTTTTTTGAAATTAATTGTTGGATGAAAGATTATTTAAGAAAAAATATAAAAGTATAAATTATGAGTTCGATTATTGGTGTGATTTTACATGCAATTGGAGGTTTCGCTGCCGGAAGTTTTTATATACCCATCAATTTTGTAAAAAAATGGAAGTGGGAGACATCATGGTTGGTGTTGGGAATTGCAGCTTGGGTTGTGGCACCATTTATATTTGCGTATTTTACAACACCGGATTTATTTGAAGTACTCAGAGGAGGTGATTCCGATACAATATTTTGGACATATTTTTTTGGAGTGATGTGGGGAGTAGGCGCTTTGACTTTTGGTTTGACTATGAGATATCTTGGTATTTCGCTTGGCATGACGGTAGCTTTAGGGTTTACAACAGCATTTGGAACACTAATACCGCCAATTTATAAAGGAGAATTTATGGACTTATTGTCCAAAACCGGTGGAAAAGTAGTTTTTGCCGGTATTATATTGTCTTTAGTAGGTATTGCCATCAGTGGAATGGCAGGCATGAGAAAGGAAAAGGAGGTTGACGATGATACAAAGAAAGAATCCGTCAAGGAGTTTAGCTTATGGAAAGGATTGCTGGTAGCTTCGATATCAGGAATTCTAAGTGCGAGTTTTGCTTTTGGACTTGAAGCAGGTCATCCCATTGCGGAAGTTTCATTAGCTCACGGGACACAATCATTATTTCAAAACAATGCTGTATTGGTTTGGATTCTTTGGGGTGGGATTACTACAAATTTTATTTGGACGGTATTTCTCAATATAAAAAATAAATCATACAGAGATTATACAGACAAATCAGTTCCTTTGCTTAAAAACTATCTTTGGGCTATAACCGGTGGAGTTACATGGTATTTGCAGTTTTTCTTTTATGGGATGGGTACTACTTTTTTAGGAAAACGATATGATTTTGCCAGTTGGTCTATACACATGGCATTTATTATACTTTTCAGCAATCTTTGGGGCTTGTACTTCAAAGAATGGAAAGGAGTAAGTGCTAAGACAAATAGGGTCTTGGCACTGGGCTTAGCTACTATAATTATCGCTATACTGATGGTAGGATTGGGAAGTAATTTGTGATTAATTTCACAATCCCTTTGCTAGTATCTCAGCTATATCCATAACTTTAATATCGTCTTCTTTTTCGTGTGTTTTAATCCCATCTTCTAACATTGTGATACAGAAAGGACAGTTTGCTGCTATTACTTTTGCTCCGGTTTGAATCGCTTCTCCTGCTCTTTCCTCATTAATCCTAATTTTACCTTTTTCTTCTTCCTTAAACATTTGAGCACCTCCTGCACCACAGCACAACCCATTTTGAGCCGAGCGCTCCATTTCTACAATATCCACATTTGCTTTATTTAATATATTTCTAGGAGCACTGTACTCTCCATTGATTCGTCCTAGATAGCAAGAATCGTGATAAGTGACTTTAGTATCATCCAAAGCTTTATTATTTATTTTTAATTTGCCTTCTTTAATCAGTTGATCTATGAATTGAGTGTGATGGACAACTTCAAAATGACCACCTAATTTAGAATATTCATTTTTTAAAGTATTAAAACCATGAGGACATGCTGTAACTATTTTTTTGATATTATATCCTTTAAGTACCTCAATATTTTGTAACGCAAGCATTTGAAATACAAATTCATTTCCAGCTCTACGTGCGGGATCACCGCAGCAACTCTCTTCATTGCCCAATATAGCAAATGAGACTCCGGCTTCATTCATTAGTTTAACAAAAGCCTTTGAGACTTTGATTGCTCTAGCGTCAAAACTTCCAGCACATCCTACCCAGTATAAAATATCAGGTTCTATGCCTTCGCTTGCAAATTGAGCCATCGTTTTTACATTTATATTATTTTGCATTTTTTTCTTGTTTATGTTTTTTTTAATTTATTACTCAATGATTCTTCGTTTTATTTAATCCAATCTTCCCTTGTCTCTTGAAGTTGCCATACATTTCCACTATTTTCTAAACTGGTAAACATTGGCATCCAATCTTGTGGACCAGCTGAATCGGTTAAGATACGGTATCTACGCATTTGCAAAATAGTATCTAAAGGGTTGATGAGCAGAGGGCATTGTTCAACACATGCATTGCAAGTGGTACAAGCAAAAATCTCTTCATCAGATATTAAATCAAAAAGAGATTTTCCATCATCGAAATTTTTAGCAGTTAATTTTGTTCCTTCTGCTTTCATATCTTCTCTTATATAGTCTATTTTGCCCGTTCTGATTTTTTCTCCTACTTCTTCAGCTCTATCCCTCACCATCATCACTATTTTTCTAGGAGATAAATCTTTGCCGGTTATATTTGCAGGACAATTATCAGTACATCTACCACACTCAGAGCAGGTATAAGCATCTAAAATGTTTTTCCACTTAAGACCGGTTATGTCTTTAGCACCGAATTCAGGTATATCTGCTGACATATCCATTTCTTCATCAGAAGTATCACTTAAGCCCATCATGGATTTTACTTCATCCATTATCACGGGCATATTTTCCATTTCACCTCTAGGTGTCAATGAAGTGAAAAATGTATTTGGAAAAGCAAATAACAAATGTAGATGTTTTGAAACTGTAAGATATAAGATAAAACCAAAAACTACCAATACGTGGAGCCACCATCCCAGCCTCTCAAGAATTTGCAAAGTAGTTGTGCTGAAATTATTAAAAATTCCTTCTGCAAAAAACCTTGAGATAGCAAATTCTCCTGTGTGGTGAAAGTGTTCAGGCAATCTGCCTTGAAGGACTAAATCAGAGCTGTTTGCCATAAAAATTCCGGAAATAAGTAGTATCTCACCCAGTAAAATTAAATTAGCATCTTTGAATGGCCAACCTTTCATCTCCGGCATATGGAATCTAGGTATTTTTAGTAAATTCCTTCTATATAAAAATATAATTGTTGCGATGAAAGCTAATATAGATAAAATCTCTATCAAAGAAATAAGAAAAGTATAAATTCCTCCTAAATATACGGCTAAAAAGCGGTGAGTACCTGCAAATCCATCTATGAGAATTTCAAATAGCTCAATTTGAGTAAATAAAAAAGCTAAATAAATGAATAAGTGAAATAAAGCAGGGAGGAAGTATTTGAACATTTTACCCTGACCGAGCGCAATGAGAAACATCGTTTTCCATCTCGAAGACTTGTTATCTATGAGTTCATAATCACGTCCCAAGTTTATATTAAAAGCTATTGAGGAATATGCTTTATACGAGAAATAAATCGTTAAAAAAGTTACTATCGTAAATAAAATTTGTTGTATCATATCACACTATGTTTTCGTATATCTAGTATCTGTCTATAAAGTCAATAAAATTTAAAAATATTCTTTTCGCGATATTTTTACTTTATTCAAATTACTGATGCTAAGGCATCACTAATTCTCAGAAAGACAAAAATCTCATCAAAAATCTTTATTTTTCCAAAATCAAGCACTTTATAGACAGACACTATCTAAATTAAATTTAGAAAAATTATTGCTAAAATATACATATTATTTGAATTGTGCTATTTTTACATTCAAATAATGATAAATATGAAAATTTTAGATAGTATACAAATAAAACATAAGATACAACGAATGGCTTTTGAAATTGCAGAATCCAATTTCGATTCTAAAAAGATTTTCTTTTTAGGTATCAATAATAATGGGTACAATTTTGCCAAAATGCTTAAATCCAGCCTTGAAAGTATCTGTGAAATAAAGACAGATTTGGCACGAATTACTTTAAAGCCTCAAGATCCTGTTAGTAATGAAATTCTAGTAGATGTAGAGGAATCTTATCTGAACAACCAAACCATCATAGTAGTTGATGATGTGGCTAACACAGGTAGGACACTTTTTTATGCAATGAAAGTGTTGATGAATACAGCTCCGTCTGCAATAGAAACAGCTGTTTTAGTTGATAGAATGCACAAAGCTTTTCCCATTAATATAAATTATGTGGGCTTGACTTTTGCAACTACTATTCAAGACAATATTATTGTTGATTTGAAGGTTGAAGGAGAGGAAAAAGTAAATTTGGAGTGATCTATGAAAATAATAATTATAAGATTATTTGATTTCTTGTTAAAAAAACAAATTAAAGAGGATAACAGTATGAAATACCTTATAGTAGGTCTTGGTAATATTGGAGAAGAATATGTAGATACAAGACACAATATCGGTTTTAAAATAGCAGATGCATTGACAGAAAAAGGTAAAACTGCGTTTAAATCCGGGAAATTGGCTTCTATGGCGCAGTTTAAATATAGAGGAAGGCAGGTTTTTGTGATAAAACCATCGACGTTCATGAATCTTAGTGGAAAGTCAGTATTGTTTTGGATGAAAAAATTGGATATAAAAAAAGATCATCTTATAGTCAATGTAGATGATATTAATCTAGAATTTGGAAAGATACGTATTCGTAAAAAGGGTAGTGATGGAGGTCATAATGGGCTGAAGGATATACAAAATTTTTTAGGTAAAGATTATAACAGAATTAGAATTGGAGTAGGCAATGACTTTCATAAAGGTCAACAGGTTGATTACGTACTTGGTGAATGGACAGCGGAACAGAAAGATGCATTGCCTGCAATTATTGAAAAGGTGGTGAATGCCAATTTAGACTTTGTTTTTAGAGGTATGCACAATGTAATTAATGCATATAATGGAAAATGATGAAATATATTTACGTTAGTTTTTTAATTTTTGCTTTTTCAATTGATAGTTTGATTATTAATGCTCAAAGCGATATTATTAGCTTGGATACTTTTTTCGAACCTAAAACAGAGTTTAATTCTACCCGTTTTTATTCTGCATTGGGTATTGGTGGTATTATTTATGGTGCAGGAACATATTTTTTGTATGAATCTTGGTATAAAAATAATGGCATTGGTAGCTTTCATTTTTTTGATGATAGAGGTGAATGGTTACATATGGATAAAATTGGCCATGCATACACAGCATTTAATCAGAGTAGTATAATGTATCATGGCGCAAAATGGACAGGATTATACGAAGATAAGTCGCTGGCTTTTGGGGTAACTATGGGGCTTGTGCTTCAAACTACAGTTGAAGTGTTGGACGGGTTTTCAGATAAGTGGGGCTTTTCTTGGTCCGATATGGTTGCTAATGTAGGAGGCGCCTCCTTATTTTATGTACAAAGAAAATTGTGGGGCGAAGATAGAATTACATTTAAAGTATCATCTTGGAAACGAAGATATTCAACAGAATGGATTGTGGGCACAAATGGGGATGATGGTACTACATTGGAAAACAGGGCTAACGACTTATTTGGTTCAAGTTTTGCACAAAGATATTTAAAGGATTATAATGCACAAACATACTGGATGTCTTTTAATCTGAAATCATTTTTTGAAGATAGTAGTATACCCAATTGGTTGAATTTAGCTATCGGATATAGTGGTGAAAACATGTTTGGTGGATTTTCTAACAATTGGGAAATATCAGACGTTAGTAGAATAATATTGCCTAATAGTTACAATAGATACGGTCAATTTTTTATTTCTCCTGATATTGATCTTACTAAACTTAAAGTTAAATCTCATTTTATTAAAACCCTTTTTAGAGGCCTTAATATATTCAAATTGCCTATGCCCGCGATTGAAATCAATACGCGAGGCGAATTTGTTTTTCATTTACTTTATAGGTAATGGTAATGCTTTTATTTATTAATTTTCCGGTTTTAAAATCAAAGTCTCTTTTAGGTTTCTAACATCAGGGTCTTGCATGATCATTTTGCGGTATTTGCCATTGATAAAAAGTTGAGCTTGATCATCATAATGCTTGCTTAAGACATTGCCGGATTGACCTGTTGGAATTACATTTACGGCATTTTTGATATCGGCAAAATCTATAGTGATTCTTAAAGCTGGGCCTGCAGTTACTTGATTTATCTTATCATTATTAATGGGATGATCCATTTTATTAAGACATCCATTGCCACTCGGCATTGCAAAAGGTCCGACATCAAATATTTTGTCCATTGGCTTTTTCTTGCTAAACGGATGATGAAAAGTTAGACTATGAGCTTTATACCATTTCCAATTCTTCGGTTCATTTCCCCATTCCTTTTCTAGTTCAGCAATAGCATCATTGAATGATTGATTGAAAATCATTTTCCTTGATTCCTTCTTTGTTTTTGTATTAACATTGTCCCACCATGGAGAATTTTTATCAGTATATAGCCTTTCGATACTTTGTTTTAGTAGGTATGTTTTTGATAAAGCATCAAACATTTCTGAACCCAATTCATCTTCTAAAGTATTTTTATTAATGAAATATTTTAATTTTGTAAATATTAGAGGAGCTGCTTTATCAGCTTCGTAATTGCCATCCCAATCATTCAAGACATCAAAACAATATTGATAAATATTATTTTTCATATTGAAGCCTTTTGTTTCTTTGCAAATTAATTCCTTTAATAAACTATCTCTAATAGATTTTGTGTTGAGTTGAAGCTTTTTCATGTCATTGATGTCCCACATTTTTTGTCCCTTCAATTTTCTGTTTATAATACGAATTCGATTTGTAGGTAAATAATGTCCCGGTACATGCTTAGCTCCTGAAAGTACCGGGTCGTTATTGGCTGTGGCAACAAAATGGCTTGGGGGATTAATTAAATGAGGATTATAGGAAAAGTTGTGGAAACTGTCTATTTCATGTTTCCCGTCAGTACCGTCCAATAAAGTGAATGGGGTAATGTTATTGTTATATACCGGAAGTTTTCCACATGACCAGAAAGCTATATTGTCTTTATTATCCCCATACATCACATTTAATCCTAAAATATCAATATTAGCAAGTTCCTTTTCAAATTCCTTCATTGAAGTTGTACGGGACATATTGTAAGTAGTTTCCAAGATTGTTGTTTCAAATTTTTGTAGAGTCCACCATAGTGATATGTTTTGATTAAAATGTTTAGTTATCTTATCATCTAATCCATTAAGAATTGGTCCATGAGGTGTTCTCCAAATTTCAAAATTAATATCATTATCATTTTTTACTTTAATGATTTGTTTAGAAATATCCAAGTCAACCCATTCTTTTCTGTATAATACTTTTTTAGTGCTGCTATCAATTTTTTCAAGATAATAATTGGCATTGTCAAATGGGAAAATGGTTAGTCCCCAAGCATACTCAGTAGAATGGCCAATAATTGGAAAAGGCATTCCGGGAAGATAAAAACCATAAAAGTTGTAACCGGGATATGTGATTTCAGCTTCATACCAAACAGAAGGTTGTGCGTAAGCAAAATGTGTGTCATTTGCCAATAAAACCTTTCCTGATTTTGATTTTTCTTTTCCAATCACCCATGCATTACTTCCTTCCCATAGTCCTAAATTATAATCTTCAAGAGTCTTTTTAAATAAACTATTGGAAGTTAATTGACCTTTAATCAAATTAGTATCTACATCAATTTTGATTTTGGATGAGTCAGGTTTTTCTCCAAAATAAAGATCATTTACATACTGTGAACCCAACTTTTTATTGATATATGCACTAATAGATTCTTGATGTACGGGCATTGTGAATCCTAGTGCAATGAAATTTAAAATTGAATATGTGTCACTTGGTTTTAACTCTTCTTTTGGAATACCCAATATTTTATATTCAATTGGCATATTGCGGGTATTTATAAATCTATTGAACCCTGATAAATATGCATTGAAACTTTTTTGATACTGTTTGTCATTGGATGACATATATTTTTTCGCAGATTTTTCAGCAGCTTCTCTAAGTCCGTGAACTCTCATGTATTTATCTACTTTGACCAAATCTTTACCAAGTATTTCTGCTAATCGGCCTGATGATAACCTTTTTAGAAGCTCAGTTTGGAAGAGTCTGTCATTAGCATAAACATATCCCAGCGCAAAATAAGCATCTTCTTCATTTTGAGCATAAATATGAGGTATTCCAAATTTATCATAGTGAACTTTCACCTCTTTTTTTATACCTTTGATGCTAAATTCTCCTGAATATAATGGCTTGGTTCCTTTTATATAAAAATAAAAAGCAATTAGAAACAAGATAAGTATAATTATTATAGAAAGGACAATTTTCTTTAGTATTTTCATGATTAACTAGTCATTTATTTGATAAAGATTCTCTCTCTTTGTTTTAAAATTGGTATTAGATATTGATATAAAAATTATTATACCGCTAAAAGTAAAGAAAATTCTTTGAAATGAAAAAATTACAGCACAAAAATTATATTTAACATCATTTTGCTTGAGCATCCATGCCTTGAGCTTTAGTGCTCAATTTGGCTATTTCTTGCTCTATAAAATACAAGTTGGACGAGCCGCTACCTATGAGTTTTAGAATGCTTAAAATCTCCTGAAAAGTTGCTTCCTCTTCTCTTTGTTCTTCAACAAACCATTGCAAGAAATTATTAGTTGCATAATCGCTTTCTTCTATGGCAAGTCTGACTAGCTCATGTATCTTAGCTGTTATATAAACCTCGTGTTGGTATGTGTCTTCAAATACTTGGTGTATTGATTTGTACTCAACCGGAGGTTGTTTGATGTTAGGTACTATAGCGTGTCCGCCCATTTCATTGACGTAATGAAATATTTTAAGTGCATGTGAACTTTCTTCCTCAAAATGATTGAATAAGAAAGTAGCGCTATTGCTTAGTCCTTCTTTATCGCACCAAGAAGCCATTGCAAGATATAAATTTGCAGAATAAAATTCCTCTTCTATTTGCTTATTTAAAGCATCTATCATGTTTTTACTTAACATATTCAATTATTTTTTGCAAATGTATGAAGATTGTTAACAAATAACAAATACTTTTATCGATATTTAAAAGTAAGGTTTTGTTACTTTAGACACTAATAATATAATGAATCAATAAAGAAATTAACTATTATGTCTTTTTTATGACAATATAGGGGATAATAGAGTTTTATTGAAATAATATTTTAATAATTAAATTAATTTTGTACAAATTTTAAATAGATGTCAGTAAATAAATCATGTCCGATAGTTTTTAAAAGTGTAGATAAACACATAATTCGTGTAAATGCAATAATCGTTTTTACATTTTTATTCGGTTTTATTACAACCGGAAATCTTATGTTGATCCTGATGGTGCTTGGTGATTTTGTGATTAGAGTCTTTTTCGGGTTAAAATATAGTCCGATTTGCTTTTTTATAAAAAGAGGCTTGAGGTTGTCAGGAGTAAAGCCACATTTGATTAATGCCGGACCAAAGATTTTTGCGGCTAGAATTGGATTGCTTTTTTCCTTGCTGACTGTGGCAACTTCATTGTTGGGTCTAACACTATTATCTTCAACTATTGCGGTGGTATTTATTATTGCAGTAGGACTTGAAGCTTTTTTTAATTATTGTTTAGCTTGTGAGATATTTCCATATTACAACAAATATTTTGGGTAAGACCAAATGGAGGAGTAGATTATTATGACATTTGTTGTCCCATTGCGATGGTAGCCATACTTATCTTAGTCTTTTTCACTTTCATTATTTGATTTCCACATTCTAGGAGGGTTGCTCCCGTTGTGAGTACATCATCTACAATAAGTATGTGTTTATTCTCAAAAGTTTTTGGTTCTAAAACACTAAATGCATCATAAAGATTTTCTAATCGTTGTACTCTGTTCATTTTTGTTTGAGTATCGGTATGTCTAATCCTAATCAGGTTGTTTTTTACAATCGGAATAGATGTCACTTTTGAAATTCCTTCGGCAAATTTCAAACTTTGATTATAGCCACGTGCTGTTTCTTTTGATTTGAAAAGGGGAACTGGTACTATCATGTCGATATTTAAAAAATAAGAATTGTCTTTTATTGAATAACCAAATATTTCTCCCATTTTTACTCCGTATTGCGGTTTGTCATTATACTTTAGATTTTGAATAATATTTTGAACAATACCTTGTTTTACAAAATAGAAAAGAGCAGCTCCATGTTCAATCTTTATCTTACCTTCAAAATGTTGTATAAATTGGTTCTTAGGGATTGTGGTTTGGTTTGTGAAAGGCAGCTCAGAGTAACACTCAAGACAAAATGTATCATTTACCTCTCGGTCATTTTTATTGCAGACAATGCAAAGCTCCGGATAGAATAGGTATAGGAAACTGTCAATATATTCTTTTATGGATTTAAGAATTTTCATGCTGTTTGATAATGAATAATGTTTTGCATCAGTTATTTAATCTGAAATTAATAGATTTTTATACATTTGAACAGTATTGTGTAAACCATAGTACAGAGCATCACTAACCAAAGCATGTCCAATAGATACTTCATCGATAAAAGGAATACTTTTGTTAAAAAACCTTAAGTTGTCAAGGTTCAAATCATGACCGGCATTTATTCCAATAGATATTTCTTTTGCGATTTTTGCAGCTTTGATATATGGAGCGATGGCTTTTTGGGGATCGAGGCTGTATTGTTCTGCAAATGGGCCGGTATAAAATTCAATTCGGTCAGTTCCTGTTTCTTTAGCAGCATAGACCATTTTTTCATCAGGATTTAGAAATATAGAAACTCTTATTCCTGCATCATGCAATTGTTCTATTATACCAATTAGATAGTTTTTGTGTTTGATCGTGTCCCAACCGCTATCCGAGGTCAATACATCCGGAGCATCGGGAACCAAGGTGCATTGGTGGGGTTTATTGTCAAGTACAAGTTTCATAAATTTTTCATTAGGATTGCCTTCTATGTTGAACTCTGTTTTGACTATTTTCTTTAATTTTGGGATGTCGCTGTATCTAATATGCCTTTCATCTGGACGAGGATGTACAGTGATTCCTTCTGCACCAAATGATTCGATGTCCTTCGAGATTTGTAATATATCAGGTAAGTTACCTCCTCTTGCATTTCTTATAAGTGCTATTTTGTTTATATTTACGCTAAGTCTTGTCATTATTTATATTTGAATTGTTACTGTTAATATAATAAGTTCTAAATAATAGTTATAAATTTGCTCAAAATTAATTAAATTGAAGACTTTTTTTAGAATTTTAGGGCTTATTATTATTTCTCAAGTTTTGACATTTGGATTTATTTTTATGTTTATTGGGGATTCTGTCGTTGAAATAACAAAATTAGACTCTAAGGTTTTGATTGAGGAAATGGGCTTAAGATCATATCTTTTATATTCTCAAATTGCTTCAGTTTTATTTCCAGCTATTCTATATCTATTGATAGTGCATTTTAATGATATTAATGCTTGGATTAAGCTGCAATTGCCCTCAAATAGACATTTTTTCATGTATAGTGTGATGTTGCTTATTTTGGCGTATCCGTTAATACAACTATCGGCAGACCTCAACAAGTATATGCCATTTACAGATTTTTTAAAAGAGGAGAGCAATTATATTGAAAGTTTGATGAAAGAGATTCTTGTTATGAATTCACCGATTGATTTTTTTATAAACTTAGGCATTGTAGCATTATTGCCTGCGATAGGGGAGGAATTGTTCTTTCGTGCAATTATTCAAAATGAACTATTGTCAACGATAAAGAGGAAGGATGTAGCTATAATTTTGACAGCGATTATTTTTAGTGCATTCCATCTTCAATTTGATGGCTTTTTACCACGATTCTTTTTGGGATTGATACTAGGATATGTCTATTTTTGGTCTCGAAGTATTTGGACATCTGTTTTACTTCATTTTATCAATAATGGACTATTAGTATTTTCTGCTTTTATGATGCAAGATAAAATTGATGAGATAGCTTCTGAATCGCCTCAAACTATACCTATGTATATATTGTTGATGTCAATAATTGCTGTTTTTGTATTGCGTTCTAAAATGATTGAACTCAATAGAAAGGAATTAAATAAAGATATTACTTTACAAGATAAAATATAGATATGTTAGATAAGAAAGTACTTTATACTAGAGCTATCTCAGCAGTTGTATTTGCTGCAATTGTGGTTGTTTTGCTCAATTATTCTAGATTAACAATTTTTTTATTTCTAGTACTTCTATCATTTTTTGCGACGTACGAATATATAAAAATCAAGTTGGGTGATAGAGCGGGATTAAGAGAAAAAATAATTACTCCATTGTTATTTGGGGTATTACCTGTTGCAATTGATTATTTTATGCATCAGCTTAATTTTATTGGTTTCAATGTGCTATTATTTATCACATTGGTATTTGATTTTTACCTTATGTATAAACTTTTTAAAGGAAAAGATATGCTTGAGAAAAATGAAATAGTCATTTACTTTGAAGCATTATTTTATATAGGAATACCTGTGCTTTTGGCAAGTAACTTATTGTTGATTGGTTTAGATTCGAAATCGATAATTATTTTTATCTTGATATTATTAATTTGGGCTAATGATACATTTGCATACCTGACGGGATCTCTTTTTGGAAAAAATAAATTGATGCCATCGGTTTCTCCTGGTAAAACTATTGAAGGATTTGTAGGTGGGGGGTTATTTACTTTAGTAGTTTCGATTCTCTTATTCTACTATTTCAATACATTTTCTATTTATTTTTATTTAATACTTGGGAGTTTAGTATGGACTGTTGGTACTATCGGGGACTTGATTGAGTCTAAAATGAAGCGGTCTTATGGTATTAAGGACTCCGGTACTATTATGCCTGGGCATGGAGGCTTTCTGGATAGATTTGATTCTTTTATTTTTGTTTTGCCTTTCGTTATTCTTATGGTTTATTTATTTTTATAATTTTCTACCACAAAATCATTTTAAATTATTTTTATTTCGATTTAATATTTTTGTAGTTCTATGATATTTTATTAGCTTTACACGCATAATAAAATAGATATATGAAAAATCCACAAATAAAATTATTACTTGGAGATGAAGCGGTAGCGCTTGGAGCTATTGATTCCGGTATTTCAGGTATTTACGGTTATCCCGGAACACCCTCTACTGAGATTATTACGTTCGTACAAGGTTCAAAAAAAGCAAGTGAAAAGGGTATTAAGTCAAAATGGTCAGTAAATGAGAAAACTTCAATGGAAGAAGCTCTTGGGATGTCATTTGCTGGTAAAAGGGCGATGGTGACTATGAAGCATGTGGGATTAAACGTCGCAGCAGATGCATTTGTTAATTCTGCTATTTCAGGTGTAAATGGCGGACTGGTTATCGCGGTGGCAGACGATCCTTCAATGCACTCTTCACAAAATGAGCAAGATTCAAGATTTTACGGAAAATTTGCTATGATTCCTATTCTTGAGCCTTCAACTCAACAAGAAGCTTATGATATGACAAGGTATGCTTTTGATTTGTCAGAAAAGGTGAAGTTGCCGGTAATGATGCGTTTGACTACAAGATTAGCACATTCACGCTCCGGTATTAAGACATATCAATCAAGAGAGCAGAATGAGTTAAATCCACCGACCGAGTCTTCACGGTTTATTTTGATGCCTAGTAATGCCAGAGGTAGATACAAATCATTAATAAATATCCAAACAGAATTAGTTGATATCTCCACTAATAGTGGTAATAATACATATTTTTCTGGAAATGATAAGTCGTTGGGCGTAATAGCTTTTGGTATTGCTTTTACTTATCTGATGGACAGTTTCAAAGGGAAACAAAACCCTTATCCTACTTTGAAAATTAATCAGTATCCAATCCCTAATGATATGGTGAAAAAGATTTTTGAAGAATGTGACAAAATTTTAATTCTCGAAGAAGGTTACCCCATCTATGAAGAGTTATTGAGAAATAATATCGACTTGGATGATAATAGCAATATCTTAGGTAGATTGTCTGGAGATTTGCCGAGGACAGGAGAATTGAATACTGACCATGTTGCTCATAGTTTGGGAATGGAAGTCAAAGTAGAAGAGGATATACCTTCAGTAGTTGAAAACAGGATGCCTGCTATGTGCGTAGGCTGTGGGCACAGAGATTTGTATGATGAGCTCAATGAATTGTCAAAAGAGATAGGCAATAGAAAAGTATTTGCAGATATTGGTTGTTATACCTTGGGTGCATTACCTCCTTATGAGGCTATAGACACATGTATAGATATGGGAGCTTCCATCACAATGGCTAAAGGAGCGGCTGATGCTGGGATTTTTCCTGCAATAGCTGTTATCGGTGATTCTACATTTACACACTCAGGTATTACGGGCTTGATTGATGCGGTTCAAGATAATACACCGATTACTGTTTTGATCTCGGATAATTATACTACGGCGATGACAGGAGGCCAAGATACAGCGGCTACCGGTCGAATAGCTGAAATATGTCGTGGTGTTGGAGTGGAAGAGGAGCATTTGAGGCTAATCATCCCGCTTAAAAAGTTTATGAAAGAAAATATTGAAGTTATCAGAAATGAAGTTAATTATAAAGGAGTTTCTGTTATAATTGCACAAAGAGAGTGTGTCAAATTTTATAAAAAAATGTAAATTATGCAAGATAATATAATTTTAGCTGGTGTAGGCGGTCAAGGCATTTTGTCAATAGCAGCAGCTTTAGCCATGGGGGCTCTTAATCGAGGTCTTAACGTAAAACAATCAGAGGTACATGGAATGAGTCAAAGGGGTGGGGCTGTACAATCGCATATAAGGATATCGGATAGCGAAATTTATTCGGTTTTGATTCCTAAAGGACAGGCAAATGCTATAATCGGGGTTGAGCCGATGGAAGCTCTCAGATATTTACCGTTTCTAAATGATAATGGCTATTTGGTGACTAATATAGAACCGTATAAAATTCCTAATTATCCGGACCTGGATAAATTGAAGGAAGAATTGAATAGTTTTAATAATAGTATTCTTATTGATGCCGGCAAATTAGCAAAAAAAGCAGGTAATAAAAGGGCGGCTAATATGGTCGTTCTTGGGGCTGCTTCTCCTTTCCTGTCTTTGGATGAAGATATAATCATTGAAGGGATTAAGACGATCTTTAATGCAAAAGGGGAACGATTGGTTAATCTAAATCTTGATGCATTTAATATGGGAAAAGACTTTGCATTGGAATTTGAAGGAAAATAAAAAACGAGCCTGATTAGTGTCTGTCTATAAAGTGCTTGATTTTTGAAAAATAAAGATTTTTGATGAGATTTTTGTCTTTCTGAGGATTAGTGATGCCTTAGCATCAGTAATTTGAATAAAGTAAAAATCTCGCAAAAAGATAATTTTTAAATTTTGATGACTTTATAGACAGACACTAATGACTGTGGTAATTAGGCTCGTTTGCGGTACAATGCAATTCGTTAATTTCTTGATAGAATATACCTAGCCGATAGCCCTCCACCGAGAAATGTAGGCGTGAACCCCCCTACTAACCTAAATCCGGGCATCCAATCTACACTAACATTTAAAGGTATTTCTTCAAATGAATAATCCACTCCTATTACTCCATTTATTCCCATATAAAAGTAATTGTCACTTATAAGATTAGAAGAATAATAACCAGCAAAAGCTCCCGCTCCATAGTACCAATATAGATGATCAACGTCTTCAATTTCTTTATGAATCTCTAGAGCGCCACCGCCAAAAATCGTATGATATCCAAATCCACCATATAATTCAAGGTATGTATTTTCCTTAAACTCTTTTTTATAAGTTGCCGTTAGCCCAAAAGCTAACCTGACACCGACAGAGGAGTTGTAATCTTGAGCAATTAAATTGCCTGAGAAAAGGATTGAAAATGTAAAAATAGCTGTAAAAATAAATTTTTTCATGAGTTATGTGTTTTTGTTAAAAAATATTAGCTACAAATATACTTTATTTTTTTAATAATTTATACTCTTTTGACTAAATAACTTGTTTCTGTTATTAATTAGTGCGTTTTAATTAGTGTATATTCATAAAGTCATTAAAATTTAAAAATAATCTTTTTGATTAATTTGGCACTTTTTGAACGAATATTGTGTTTTGTCTATGATATTGCTTAGATTTACTATAATCTTAAGTATATTTGTCATTTTATAAAATTATTTAAATCAAAAATTAAAACATGAAAAATTCAACAGCAATAGTATTAATTGTATTAGCTTTAATAGTTTTTATGGGAGGTTGCAATTCTTATAATGGTTTTGTGGATAAAGATCAACAGGTGGAAAGTTCTTGGGCAAAAGTGCAAAGTGCATATCAAAGAAGATCAGATTTAATTCCTAATTTAGTCAATACAGTAAAAGGATATGCAGATTTTGAAAAGTCAACATTAACAGCAGTAGTTAATGCTAGAGCAAAAGCGACAAGCGTTAATATTGATGCAAGCAAATTGACGCCCGATGCAATGCAACAATTTCAGAGTGCTCAATCAGGATTATCTTCTGCATTAAGTAAACTTTTGGTTACTGTAGAAAGGTATCCGGACTTGAAGGCAAACCAAAACTTTTTAGAACTTCAATCACAATTAGAAGGTACCGAAAATCGGATCAAAGTGGCTAGAGATAAGTTTAATGATGCTGTTAAAGGGTACAATGTTTCTGTGAAAAAATTCCCTTCAAATCTTTTTGCAGGTGTGTTTGGTTTTGGAGCTAAACCCTATTTCGAGGCTGATAAAGGTACTGAAAACGCACCAAAAGTTAATTTCTAAATCAACTGATATGGTTTTCTTTCCACGTAAATTTTTAACAAAAGATGAAGGAGACTCCATCATAAGGTGTATCAAAGATGCAGAAAAAATGACGTCAGGAGAAATCAGGGTGCATTTTCAAAAAAAAATAAAAGGTAGTGTCGAAGATTCTGCTGCGAATGCGTTTTTAGAATTGAAAATGGATGAAACAGAAGATCGTAATGGAATATTGTTTTTTATTGTTCCCAAAAAGAAAGTATTTGCAATAATTGGAGATAAAGGGATTGACGAAGTAGTTCCTCAGGGATTTTGGGATGAAGTTAGAGATTTGCTTGAAGTTAATTTTAAGAAAAAACAGTGGAAAAAAGGTTTGTGCAAAGCGATTGCAAAGACTGGAGAGAAATTAAAAAAATATTTTCCGATTAAGGAAAATGATAAAAACGAGTTGCCTGATGAGATATCGTATTCATAATATTTTGATTATTTTTTTTATAAGTTCTTTCTTTGGCAATATTTTTTCTAAAGAATTGCTACCAAAGCCTAAATCAGCTATTGTTGATTATACAGGCATTTTGAACAGGTCGCAATTGGATTACTTAAAAAGAAAGCTAAAAACTTTTAATGATACTAGCTCAACTGCTATTGTAGTGGTAATAGATAAATCCCTCGAAGGTGAAGATATTTTTGATTATTCTTATAGGTTAGCCAGTAATTGGGGGATAGGAAGTAAAGGTAAGGATAATGGAGTCTTGATGTATATTGCTTTTAATGATCGAAAAATATTTATCCAATCAGGAAGTGGACTGGAAGGAGTGTTGCCGGATGCTGTTTTGAAACGAATTATACAAAACGTTATACGCCCTGCTTTTAAAAACAATCAATACTTCAAGGGGATAAATAAATCAACAGATATAATTATAAGTTTAGTTTCAGGAGAGTTTACTGCTGATGATTATGTGCAAAATGATGATTACATAGCGCTATTATTTTTATTGGTTTTTTTAGTTATATTTGCTATCATTATATATAGTATATTCAAGTGCAAAAAATCAGGTGATTGCAATGATGGAGGAGGCTATTACGATGGAGGAAGATACAACACCGGAAGAAGAGGTGGCTGGATTATTGGAGGCGGAGGATTTGGAGGAAGTTCAGGTGGATTTAGTGGAGGAGGTGGATTTGGAGGCGGAGGCTTCGGAGGATTTGGTGGTGGTGGATTTAGTGGTGGAGGAGCCGGTGGAGGATGGTAAAACAAAAAAGCTGAACTAGTTTACTAGTTCAGCTTTTTTCGTAAAGCGACATTTTATTATTTATTTTGTGGAGCTTTTTCGTTTTGTGCAGCTTTTGCTGCATTTAGTTTTTCTCTGTATTCTTTTGCTTTTACTAGCATGTCTTTTCTAGCATATATTTCGCTCAAAGCTTGTAAAACACCAAGGTCACTATCGTTTTTTGAATAAGCTTTTTCAAAGTAAGGTAAGGCTCTATCAAATTCTGCTAACATATCTGCTTTTAATGCATCATATTTTTTAGTTCCTTCTGCAGAAAAATCATTTGCATATTTATTGATTTCTTTGGTGTAGTTAGCTGCTGAATTGTAATAAAGAGCACCTATTGAATAGATTGCATCAAAATTGTCAGGATCTTTTTCTGTGGCTTTAGTGAAATATTTTAGTGCTAGATCAAAGTATTCTTTTGTTTTGGCTTCATCACCATCCTCAAAAGCTTTTGTGTGCAATTGGTCATAAACACTACCAAGTGTAGTATATACTGTTACGTTATTTGAATCTAATTCGATAGCTTTTTTTAACTTATCTGTCAACTCATTAAGCTTTCCCTCTTTGATATAATAGTTTATTTCTGCATACAATAGCCCGGTGTCATCTCCAAATTGCTTTCTACCTTCATTGAGGTATTTCAATGCTTGTTCTTTATTACCTTTTTCTAGATTTATATTGAATAAAGCTTCATATACAAAAGGTTGATCTGTACCTGACTCAACGAGTTCTGCAAAGAAATGCTCTGCTTTGTCTTTTTTGCCTCCGTAATAAGCAGCATAACCAGTATAAAGTTTTTGCTCTTTTCTCACTGCTGGATCAGCCAATCTACTATCTTTCTCTTTGTCATTTTCTTTAAACATGTGGTATGCTTTGCATGTTCTTACGAAATTTTCGAAAGCCAAATCATATTTTTTGTCTTGAAATTGATAAGCAGCAATGTTATTCAGACTGTTTTCGGTTTCCTTTAGCAATTTTAAAACAGCTTTTTTATGTCTCTTTTTTTCTGATAATTCCATAGCTTTTTTTAATGCTTCAAAAGCTTCTATCGCTGCATTTGGATTCTTTAATTGATACTTAGGGTTAAGAATTTTGCTATTAACATCCGCATTTGTGATTGCGTTAAATATTTTGGCTTTTTCTATCCAAACTTTCCTGTCAGTTGCCAATGTTTCATCTTTTAATGCTTTGTTTATAAATTCACTTGCTTCAAACAAGTCATTAGCATTATCTTTTGTGTTAAAATAATAATTACTAAGTAATTTTTTTGCTTTTTTGTACATTGATTTTGGACTTTGAGCATTCATTGATCCAAATGCAATTGTTATCCCCATTAATACTAAAAATAGTTTTTTCATAATTTAGTTCTATTATTGTTTAATTAATATTGAAAATAATTTTCATTTTATAAATTTAAGAGAAATTCATCAATCCTCTTTGTTGTCTAATTTGTTGACGTGGCAAAAATAGAAATGTATATTAATAAAATGTTAATAATAATATATGCTATTCTTCTTCACCTGATTTATCTTTGTCCCCTTCATCCATTATAACTGCAATATCAGCAATCTGATCCTTTGAATCAAGATTAATAATCTTTACTCCTTGTGTAGCTCTACCCATTACTCTCAATGAGCTAATTGGTGTTCTGATTACCACTCCCTTTCTTGTTGTAATTATTAAGCTGTCAGTATCAGTCACAGACTTAATTGCGACCAAATCACCGGTTTTCTTAGTTATTTGCATTGTCTTTACACCTTTACCACCTCTATTTGTCAAGCGATAATCTTCAATTGCAGATCTTTTTCCTAATCCTTTTTCAGATAAAACCAAGATTGACTTGTCATCTTCTTCTTCATTTACAATAATAAATCCAACTACTTTTGCATCATCTTTAAGATTCATTGCCCTGACGCCTGCTGCTCCACGACCCATTGATCTTACTTTTTCTTCAGGAAAACGAATAGCATACCCGTTGCTACTTGCTACAACAATCTGATTTTTACCATCGGTTAACCTCACTTCCAAAAGTTGATCACCATCGTTGATAGTAATAGCATTTATACCATTGGACCTCGGCCTTGAAAACGCTTCTACCAATGTTTTTTTGATTTTGCCGTCGGTAGTACCGAAAACAAGATAATTATTATTAAGGAATTCCTCGTCATTGAGATCTTTAATAGGAATATAAGCCTTGACTTTATCGTCTTTAGGCATATTGATTAGGTTTCTTATAACTCTTCCTGTACTGACTTTTGAACCTTCGGGTATTTCAAATACTCTTAACCAATAACACCTGCCTTTTTCGGTGAATAACAGAAGATAGTTGTGATTATTGGCAATGAATAAATGTTCAATAAAGTCAGTATTTCGCGTCTTAGCTCCTCTGGATCCTTTTCCTCCTCTTGATTGAGACCGATATTCAGAGACTTGAGTCCTTTTGATGTATCCTAAATGTGAAATAGTAACAACAACCTTGTGGTTTGGTATAATATCCTCTATATTTATTTCACCTTCTGCAAATTTTATCTCTGTACGTCTTTCATCTCCATATTTTTCCCTTACTTCAACTAGTTCTTCTTTGACGATTTCTTTTTGCTTATCTTCACTTGAAAGTATGAATTTAAGTTCGTCTATCAACTTTAATAATTCATCATACTCTTCTTGTATCTTAGCTATCTCAAGACTGACAAGCTTCTGCAATCTCATATCTAAGATAGCTTTTGCTTGAATTTCTGATAACTTAAAAGTGGATTGAAGGTTTTCACTCGCTTCGACTACGGTTTTTGAAGCTCTAATTATTTTAATGACTTCATCAATATTTCTAAGTGCAATTAATAATCCTTCAAGAATGTGAGCCCTCTCTTCAGCTTTTCTAAGCTCAAACTGTGTTCTTCTTACTACAACTTCAATTCTGAATTTGATAAATTCTTTCATTAATTGAATCAAATTCAGTTTAAGAGGCCTTCCGTTAACAAGCACTATGTTGTTTACGGTATATGAAGTTTGTAGATAAGTGTATTTATGCAATTGACTCAATACAACTTGTGCCATTGCATCTCTTTTGATATCTACAACTATACGCAAACCCCTACGGTCACTTTCGTCATTAACATTAGAAACACCTTGAATTATACCTTCATTGACTAGTTCAGCAATCTTCGCTACAAGATTTGCTTTATTAACTTGATAAGGTATTTCAGTAATTACAATTTTTTCTTTTCCAGATGCTGATTCTTCAATTTCAGACTTCGCTCTAACAACTATTCTGCCTTTACCGGTTTTAAACGCATCTACAATACCCTCATGTCCATGTATAATAGCACCTGTAGGAAAATCGGGTCCCTTTACATATTGCATGACTTCCTCAACAGTTATGTCGGGATTATCAATAGTAGCGATAATACCCTCTATAATTTCAGTTAGATTGTGTGGAAGCATATTTGTAGCCATACCTACTGCAATACCGGATGCGCCATTAATCAGTAAGTTCGGTATTCTCGAAGGTAGTACGGTTGGTTCTTTAAGGCTATCGTCAAAGTTTGGCCTGAAGTCCACTGTATCCTTTCTAATATCGGCTAATATGTCTTCTGATATTTTTGTTAGCCTCGCCTCTGTATATCTCATAGCGGCTGGACTATCTCCATCCATTGAACCGAAGTTACCTTGTCCTTGCACCAAAGGATAGCGAAGAGACCAAGGTTGCGCCATTCTTACCATCGCATCATATACGGAAGTATCTCCGTGTGGGTGATATTTACCAAGCACCTCTCCAACAATTCTTGCGGATTTCTTATGGGCTTTGTTATGCGCTAAGCCAAGTTCAAACATTCCATAAAGCACTCTTCTGTGTACCGGTTTCATGCCATCTCTCACATCCGGCAAAGCTCTAGACACGATTACGGACATCGAATAATCGATATACGCTGTTTTCATTTGATCCTCTATTCTTACCGGTATTATTCTCTCGTTTATCTCCATAAATTTTATACGTATTATTTCGCGCAAAAATACAATTTTTTATTAATATATAATAGTATCAGGATAAAAATATTTTTCGACAAAGGCTCTATTTGCATTAGATTGAGTATTTTCTTTTTAAATAAACCGCTTTTAATTTTTTGAATTCCTACTTTCAAGTCCTTACTTACATCATAATGTGATAGTACTATTGTATTCAAAGATTTACTTGAAGGGGCGGATTTGGACGTGGTGCAAAAATGGTATAACGGTTATTACTATCTTGGTGAAAAAGTTTATAACCCATTTGATATTTTGTTATTTATTGACAAGGGATTTAAATATGAAAATTATTGGTGTGAAACAGGCAACCCGTCATTTTTAATAGAAATGCTAAAAACTGGTGAATATTTTATTACAAATATAGAAAACTTTGTTGCTAACAAAGAGATTTTTAATATATTTGACGTTGATAATATATAATTAGTTGCATACATATTTGACAACGCAAACTACTCAAAAATTAGGTTTTCAACGAAGTTTGTTGAATATGATTAAGTTTGAAAGATAAATGACAAAAGGAAAAAGATAAAAAGAATTGATGATGAATTATTTTTTTATTGTCATCCCCCGGCCTCTTCTCCTTTTTATACCAAACCGTTATCAAGATAGTGAAAATCAAAAAATGCTGCATAAAATAAAAAAAATCATCAAAAACATGTCACAAGAATCACTTTTTTTCATACTATATGTAAAGGATAGTAAAAAAATCCTTGATTTTTGCAGCGTTTCAAATATTACAGGCATCGTATATAAGTAAAATATCGTTATATATGAAAAGAATACAAATATAGGATAAATATACAGTATTTTTAATATGTTAAAGTTCAAATAAATATACATAAATATTTGTGTAAATCATAAAATGGTATTATATTTGCACTTGGAAAGATGATAAAAATGATTACCGCGACAGACATACAAGGCTACAAGGCTACAAGGCTACAAGGCTACAAGG
>JALSPK010000013.1 GCA_026986005.1 Saprospiraceae bacterium | reverse complement strand
TAATTTTCCATTTTTGTTGTTATTTTTTAGTATCTGTCTACAAAGTCATCAAAAATCTTTATTTTTCAAAAATCAAGCACTTTATATACAGACACTATTTAAATCCATTCATCTAAATATTTAATAAAAATCTTTCCTAAATTGTACGCGTCTACATAAGCACTATGTTGTTCTCCTTCAAATTCAAATCCTTCTGCTTCCACTACATGTTTCAACCCGGATTTGTTTTGTGCTCCTTTAAACTTCAAGTATATTTTATGCATATCATGAAATCCTTCCAACCAATTTGAATCAATATTGTGCAATCTACAATTGCTTACTAAATATGATTTATCATTATCGCCCCAGCTAAAGAGGGCAAACTCTTCTTCATCCATTCCGATAAATTCTTTAAATTCCACTATCACTTTGACAAAACCATCGGCTGCATTCAATTGCTCTTGCTTGATTCCTGTAAGCTTTTTACAAAAACCCGAAAGCCTAGGATTAAGTTCAGGTCTGATTAACTTTGAAAAGAAGCCTAATACATCTCCGTATTCATTTATTTTAACCGCACCTATTTCAATTATTTCATTAATTCCATTGGGTGGTTTTCCCATCCAACAGGTTGCTTCTAAATCTAATACTATATAATTCAATTCAATATCTTTTTTAAAAATGATAATCTATTTGCATAATAAAACAAAAGTCCAAAATTGTCTGTCTTGACAGCACTTCCTTTTGATATATACATTACCTTTTCTCGATGATAAACACCAACTTTCTTTATCCCTGTATTTACAAATTCTTTCAAAGGAAATTCAAATTCATTAGACAAAATAATTTTCTCATCCTTTTGAAGCTTTCTCAATTTAAAAATTAAATCTGAAACCTTAACTGATAATCTCTGAATATCTATTTTTTCTTCTTTTTCATTGTATTTCATTAAATCAAATACATCTTCAAATTTCAATTTTTCCTCCAAACACCTGTAAAATGCAAATGATACCAAATGGCTACTCAATATGACATTGGATTTCAAATAGCTACTTGCAACTTTTTTGGCCAACATCTTTGTATATACAATATCTCTTTGCGTATCTTTTACAAGTTTGCCTTCTCTTTTAAAATAATCTTCTATATTTAGACTTTTGCCGGTTGAATCCAGACTAAATCCGTTATTGTCCAAAGTATTTCCGAAAACATCCATCGGTTCACCCAGTGATAAAACAAAATCAGATTCTTTTGTGAAAATATTATAAATAGATTTAAAAAGATTAATAGATTTAGACCTTTGTATCATGTGCTTTGAACGAGCCATAAACTTTTTATTACCCGAACTCTTCAAATATGAATAAATAAGTGGTTTGGCTTCCAACACTGAGTGATAATTCAAAACAACAGGAACGATAAAAATCTTACCTCCTTTATTTGCTATTTTATCATATTGGGCTTCAAGGAGAGATCCCATTAGTCCTGTTTTAAGATTCACTTCAAGTTCACCTGATCTTGATCTTGTACCTCCAGGAAAAAAAATACTATTAACATTCTTCTTAATGCTATACATTGAAAAAGTCATAAGAGAATTAAAATAAATAGAGTTTTTCTTCCTTCGATCAACCTTATATGCTCCCAGCCTTGACATGTAAAAAGCAGCTAATTCGTAATTAAATAAATTTAGACCTGCACCATATGAAAAAGCAGGTAGCCCCAATTTATAATCTATTGCATACCCGATGAGAACCGAATCCAAATTACTTTGGTGTGTTGGTAAAAAAACTACATCTCCTTTACTAAAAAGATCCCGAGTTTCTTCAACATAACCTGCTAAAAGTATCTTATCTTTTAGACTTCTTCTCTTAGCAAAAATATTTAACATACTTCCTACGAATAAACCATTAAAAAGTCTGTTAAACAAATATGTCAAAAAGACTCTGGCAAATTTATATGTATTGACCTTAAAATCTCCAAAGATTTCTTCAACATATCTGGTAATTATCCTCTTCAGGTGAAAATGACAAATACTTAATTCCTCACATTTATCGCTTTTTAAAATTAGTTGTCTAATCTCATCCCAAAACTTTTTTTCATCAGAAGGATCTACTTTCCACGGATTTGACTTAATCCTTTTTAATTCAAGATAAGTGCATTTTAAAACTTCATCTCTAACATCTTCACCAAATTTTTCAATGATATTATCAAACACCATTTGAACCACTTCCTTCTTATAAATAGTTTTACTTCTATAAAACTTATATATTGGCCATTCCTTGATTTTATCAATTATGTGTGGATATATTTTATTTGTATTAATCATCATTATCTACACTTTACTTAACAGCATTATTCAGTTTAACAATATATTTCAATAATTCTTCCCTTCCCAATTTCTTCGCTGATGAAACCTCAAAATCAGGAGGGAGAGTATTCCATTTTTTTAATAATTCTGTTTTTATAGATTTGATATTATACTCCCTTTTACCTTTCTTGATAGCATCAATTTTTGTAAACACAATAGAAAAAGGTACAGCCCGCTCTCCTAACCATTCCAAAAACTGCAAATCGATGTCTTGAAGTGGAATTCGACTATCAAGCAGCACAAAACAACACATTAAATTATCTCTTTTCTCCAAATAATTATAAATCATTTTTTTCCAAGCAATTCTTTTTTTCTTGGTTATCGTAGCATAGCCATAGCCAGGCAAGTCGATCATTGTCCATTTATCACCGATATCAAATTGATTAATCATTTGAGTTTTTCCCGGTTTTTTTGAAGTCTTAGCTATTGCTTTTCTATTACTTAAATAATTGATAAGTGACGACTTACCTACATTAGAACGACCTATAAAAGCGTATTCAGGCTTTTTATTATTCGGCATCTTTTCAATTGAAGGAAAACTTCCTATAAATTTGATATCTATAAATGTATTTCGTGTATTCATAATACTTAACGCATTGTTAAAAACTATAATATTTATTAAAATTTTGTTAATAAAACAATTTTTATAGCAAATACCAGTTTAATATCCAACATGCAAATTTAAGAAAACATCAATAGAAAAAAAATTATATTGGTTTTGATTTTATTTTATAATTAACCCTAAAAAATATATTTCAATGAAAAAAGTTCTTATTGTTATCATTGCAACGGTCTTGTCATTTTCCTACTCCTATTCTCAAAATGAAATCGGTATAAAATTAGGACTATCCAGTTATGATTTACCCGGTAAAATGTATACCGACTCTAAAAATTTAAAAATAACCATCAAAGATGCTTCCTATGGATTTCAGTTTGGTGCATTTGCTAGAATAGGGTTGTTCGGATTTTACATACAACCTGAGCTTGACTTTAATTCTAATACGGTTCACTATAAACTGGAAAAACTTAACCAATTTGACACACTTAATAGTATCAGGACATCAACTTATAGAAATATTGATATACCTATATTATTTATGATATCTCCATCTATTTTTAGACTTTATGCAGGCCCAGTAGGTCATTATTTGATAAATGGTGTCTCTGATTTTACAGAAAGAGATAAAGTTAAAGAGATATTAAGTAATCTAAAATACGGATATCAAATAGGGATAGGAGCTTCAATAAAAAACATCACATTAGATATAAGATATGAAGGAAGTATATCACGAAGCATAAAGACTTTTGAGATTGATGGCAAAGAATTTAACCTAGATGATTCTAAATCAAGATATATATTTTCAATTTGGTATGGATTTAAATAAAAAAAGGAGCTAAATGCTCCTCTTTTTTTATTTCTTAAATACTTTCTTTTCTTTAATTCTAGCTTGTTTACCTGTTCTTTCCCTAAGGTAATACAACTTCGCCCTTCTCACTTTTCCTCTTTTATTAACTACCACCCCACCTATATTAGGAGAATTGAACGGAAATGTTCTTTCTACTCCTACTCCACTAGCTATTCTTCTAACAGTAAATGTTTTTGTCGCGCCTTCTCCTTGAATCTTAATTACATCTCCCTTATAAATCTGTACCCTTTCTTTATCACCTTCCTTGATTTTATAGCTAACAGAAACATTATCACCAGGTTTAAACTCAGGGATATCATTTCTCTTAATCAATTGATCTTGAACATATTTTATACTATCCATAATATTAAATTTCTATATTGTTTTAAAATAGGCTGCAAAGATACCACATATATTGATTAATAAGTAATTATTTTTACTTTTTTTTCTTTAAAAATAAAATTAAAACTTATACACAACCGCATTGATATTCATTCCGGCTCCCACAGAGGCAAAAATCACAACATCACCTTCTTTTACTTTGTGATTTTTTCTGCATTTTTTCTTTCTAACCAAATCAATTAATGTCGGAATAGTTGCGACAGAACTATTTCCCAAAGTACTAATCGACATAGGCATCATCATAGGGTCAACATCTTTAATTTTATAAAGTCTGAAAAACCTCTTAATTATAGCATCATCCATTTTCTCATTAGCCTGGTGAATAAATACTTTTTTAACGTCCTCAATACCTACTCCACTTTTATCCAAGGCTTCTTTCATTGCCGCCGGCACATTTAATAAAGAATATTCATAAATCTTTCTACCCAACATTTTAATATATCTTGCATTATTTTTATGATTCAGGTTGTAAGATTTGTCCATATAGAGATAATCTGCTTCAATCAAAGTATCTGAAACCATTGAATAAGACAAAATACCTCTGCGTTCTTCTTCTTCTTTTACTTCAAATATTGTTGCGCCGGCGCCATCTGCAAAAATCATTGAGTCTCTATCATACGGATCAACGATTCTTGATAAGGCGTCAACACCAATCACCATAGCTTTATTTACCATGCCCGCTCTCATAAAGCCATACATATGTATCACTCCTTGAAGCCAACCCGGACATCCAAACAACAAGTCATATGCAATAGTATATTTGTTTTTTATCTTCAATTTTTGCTTTATTCTTGAAGCGATACTAGGAATCATATCTGATTGGTGTGAACCCTTCAATACCTGACCGGCATTTTGTCCTACGATTATATAATCCAACTGCTCTCTGTCAATCTTCGCATCTTCAATGGCTCTCTCGCCAGCTAAAAACCCCATATCATCGGTATTCATATCGTCCTCAATCCAGCGTCTTTCTACTATTCCTGTAATTTCCTCAAATTTCTTAATAATCACCTCATTTTCTGTTTCAAATTTTTGATTTTTTTCATCATAAAAATCTTGATTCAGAAAATCTTCATTTTTAACCACTCTATCAGGCATAAAACTACCTGATCCAGTTAACACTATATTTTTCATATGCTTTTATTTTTATTACGAAGCATTTACTGCCTCTACAATAAATTTATTTTTTTTACCATTTTCAATCATCAAATATTTATCGTGGAGCAACCAGTCTTTATTCACAATAAAATCGAAATCGTTAATCTTAATCTTATTTAAAGATATTGCATTTCCTTTTATAGCCCTTCTTGCCTCACTTTTAGAATTAACAATTTTTGTGTTCTCTGAAATAAAATCAACAATCGGTATCCCTTTTCCAATCAACTTCTCATCTACCTTGAAAGATGTTATTTCCGCTGCAATAGTTTTTAGCTCATCCCGGGAAAGACTTTTTAGCTTTTCTGCATCAGCTTTTCTATCAAACAATATCTCTGATACATTCATTACGGAATCAAATGCTTCATCCGAATGAATTCTTCTAGTAAGTTCCTCTGCCAATATTTTTTTTAACTGCTGTTGATTATCTTTATGCTCTTTCTCCAATGTTTCAATTTCTTCTTTGGATTTCAAAGAAAAATACCTAGTCAAAGTAGGTAAAATCGCATCATCAACATTTAAAAAAAACTGATAAAATTTATATGGGCTTGTTAGATTAGGGTCAAGCCACACATTACCCTCCTCTGACTTACCAAATTTTTTACCATCTGATTTGGTCAATAACGGTGTTGTTACGGCATAAGCTTTAGATCCTGTTATATTTCTACGTATAAACTCTGTGCCTGTAGTTATATTTCCCCATTGATCTGAACCTCCCATTTGCAATATACAGTCGTAATTCTTATAAAGGTATAAAAAATCGTATGCTTGCAAAAGTTGATAGCTAAATTCAGTAAAAGAAAGTCCTGTCTCCAACCTATTTTTTACAGAGTCTTTGGACATCATATAATTAATAGTAAGATTTTTACCAACGTCTCTGAGAAAGTCCAAAATATTCATGTCCTTGTAGAAATCAAAATTATTCATCAATATCGCTTTATTCTCTCCCGACTCAAAATCCAATAATGATTTCATCTGCTCAACTTGATGCTTTAAATTGTTATCCAATTCTTCTTCAGATTTCAATTGTCTCTCTTTATCCTTTCCTGATGGATCACCTATCCTACCTGTAGCACCTCCCATTAATACTAGAGGGGTGTGCCCGTGTTTTTGAAATATTTTCAAAATCATAATTTGAACCAAATTACCAATTGTCATAGATGGTGCTGTGGGATCAAAACCTATATATCCTATCACTTTATTACCTTCCAATAATTCTTCAGTACCCGGAGTAAGATCATTTAGCATTCCTCTCCATGTCAGCTCTTCTATAAAACTCATTTCACTATATTTTTTCACAAATGTATTCTTATTTATATTAAAACTACCTATTATATGGATAAAAATAGCTGTTTGTCATAATTAATCAATTTCAAAAGTGACCCTGCCAGGATTCGAACCTGAATCTAGAGTTTAGGAAACTCCCATTCTATCCCTTGAACTACAGGGCCATTTTTCTGTTTTTTCAAAAAGAACGGCAAAGATAATAATAATTTCAACTGTTGTAACTACTTAAGCGGAAAATTTTTGTTTAAAATATTTATTATAAGAAAATAAAATATAAATTTATAAAACATTTAGGAATTCGTATTAGTTTTTTCTAATCCTTTTCCAATAAATTTATGATTAATAAAATTAACACTCATTTTATCAAAAATCTTTATTTTTCAAAAATCAAGCACTTTATGGACAAGCGCTATTTGAAGGACTGCTAATTCAAGTCACAAGATCGTTATAATGTTAATTTAGTTAATTATCTCATATTTATAAAACTTTTTGGCAATACGCTACGTTGTTGTATGCGAAGAAAAAACTTTTTACTTTACTTTAAAAATTAAAATTGATGAAACTAACAAATTTATTTTACGGATTGGTGCTTTCTGCACTGTTTGCTATCACTTTCTCTTCTTGTGGAGATGATATTATTACTCCCACAGAAAACGACCCTCCTGTCGTAACACTGTTAGACAGTGGTACTGATGTAATCTCTAGTGATGCTACTATTGACGCAGATGCTACTGTTGCCGTTGATCTAAAAGCTACAAAGGGAACGGGTGACTTAAAGTTACTAACTGTTTTTGAAAATGGAGAAAAGCTAGATTTAGAAAGAATTACAGGAGGGATTAATTCAAATCCGGTTTCTTTTGCTAATAATGTTGACGACAAAGCCGGATTTGAAAAGAAAATTTCTTTCAAAGCTCAATCAGAAGGGATAAGTGATTACATGTTTATGGTAGAAGATGTTAACGGACTTAAAGATAGTGTAGCTATCACTTTGACCGTAGTGCAAAAAACCGCTCTTAACTTTTTTGTAGATAGTATAGTTGTTTATAATTTTTCAGGACCTTACAAAGGAAGTATTGACTTACAAACAGGCACAGCTGTTTTATCAAACAATTCTGAAGGAGATGTGCAAGATGTTGGTATTAATGGAAATGGTGACTGGTTAAAGCAGATCAAACCAAAAAATGGAGCAGAAATGGTAATTCCTACTGCTGATTTTGACTATGATGCTATAGCAGATTTAGAGTCTTTAGAGGGTGCATACGCAGCAGGTACTGTAGCAAGCGAAGCTGATGTTACTTTAGGTAGTTCATTTTTATTCAAAACTGCTTCTGCAACATCAGGAGAGTTTGACTATTTTATCTTAAAAACATTAGATATGAAAGATATAACAGAAAATAATAAAGACTACTATATATTCTCACTCAAAGGATATAAATTCTAAAAATTTATTCAAAATATATTTTTAAGACCTCCAAATGATTGGTTTTGGAGGTTTTTTTTGTTACAGACCTAAAATTGAGAGTAATATATTATTAAATAACAAAAATAATAATACCTTTGCAGCCGCTAACGAAGATTTTCGTAATTAAACTTAGTAAAACAAAAAAAATGAGTGTAAAATTAAATTCAGTACAAAAGAAAGAAATTTTTAAAAATTTCGGTGGATCGGAAACAAATACCGGTTCAATAGAAGCACAAGTAGCTTTATTAACAGAACAAATTAGAATATTAACAGGTCATCTACATGAGAACAAAAAGGATCAAGTGTGCAGAAGATCTCTATTGACAAAAGTAGGTAAGAGGAAGCGTTTTCTTAAATATTTGATGAGAAAAGATATTCTAGCATATAGAGCTTTAATTGAGAAATTAGGAATTAGAAAATAATTATAAAATTCTACTGAGGTAAAGAGCTAAAGATATAAATTAGGCTCTAAACTAAAGATTCCTTTTTAAGATTTATTAAAATGTGGTGCTGATAGCATCGCTTGGTATCAATAATATATCAATTGATATCGGAAAAACAATACTTTATTATGGGTAAAAAACAAGGGATTGCTACTTCATTCAATTTACCGGATGGACGCGAAGTAATCATAGAAACAGGCAAACTAGCGGCGCAGGCTGATGGTTCTGTTACAATTAAAATAGGCAAAACTATTATGCTAGCTACAGTTGTATCTAGTCAAGAAGCAAAAGAGGACATGTCCTTTTTCCCTCTTTATGTTGATTATCAGGAAAAGTTTTCGGCAGCGGGAAGAATCCCCGGAAATTTTTTCAGAAGAGAAGGGCGTTTAAATGATGATGAAATACTGGTTTCAAGACTTGTAGACAGAGCCATTAGACCTTTATTTCCTAAAGAATACATGAATGAGACTCAAGTTTTCATAAATCTTTTATCTGCTGACGAAGGGGAAATGCCGGATGCTTTGGCTGCATTGGCTGCATCTTCTGCACTTAGCGTATCAGATATTCCATTTGAAGGACCAATATCTGAAGTTAGGGTTGCGAAAAAAGATGGAGAGTTTTTGATAAACCCACTTAGATCAGATTTAGAAGGTGTAACATTAGACCTAATCGTTGCTGCGACAATGGACAATGTCATGATGGTCGAAGGAGAGGGTGATGAAGTATCAGAAAAAGAAATCGTTGAAGCGATTAAGTTCGCTCATGATGCAATTAAAGTACAAATAGAAGCTCAACTAGAACTTGCAAAATTGGTTGGTGAAAAAGCTTTAGATAAAAGAGAAGTACCGGTAGCGTTGAACAATGATGAGCTGAAAGAAGAAATCAAAGCTGCGGTAGGTGACAAATTGATAAAAATAGCAAAAAGTGCTTTGGATAAGCATTCAAGAAAGGCTGAATTAAAAGCATTAAAAACTGAGCTAAAAGAAAAATACAAAGCAGATAAAGATGAAGAGTGGCTAAAAGAGTATTCCGGATTAATTTCAGAGTACTTTAACAAGTTGCAAAAAGAATCTTTCCGAAAGATTATCTTAGAAGAAAATCTGAGGATGGATGGTCGTAAACCAGAAGAGATTCGAGATATTTGGAGTGAGATAGATTTGATACCGGCAAGTCATGGTGCTGCGGTATTTACGAGAGGTGAAACTCAAGTTCTATCAATTCTTACACTTGGTACAAAAATGGATCAACAAATGGTTGATACCGCTTTGGATTCTCATTATGATGACTTTATGCTTCATTATTCCTTCCCCGGATTTTCGGTTGGAGAAGTAAAGCCTATGAGAGGTCCTGGAAGAAGAGAAGTGGGACATGGCAATTTGGCAAAAAGATCATTGAGAAAAGTGCTTCCTGATGATTTTCCATATACAGTAAGGATTACATCCGATGTTTTAGAATCAAACGGCTCATCGTCCATGGCAACTGTTTGTAGTGGATCAATGGCTTTAATGGATGCAGGAGTGCCTATAAAATCTCCTGTTAGTGGGATAGCTATGGGGCTTATAACCGATGGAGAAAAATTTGTTGTGCTTTCTGATATCCTCGGAGATGAAGATGCTATTGGAGATATGGATTTTAAAGTCACCGGTACAGAAAACGGAATTGTAGCTTGCCAAATGGATATTAAAATAGATGGACTTCCGTATGAAATATTAGAAAAAGCATTATTACAAGCTAAAGAAGGTAGAGTTCATATCTTGGGCAAAATGGCAGAAACTATAGATACGCCAAGAGAAGACTTCAAATCACATGCTCCAAGAATAGAGGTAGTAGAAATCAAACAAGATCAAATTGGAGAAATAATAGGTCCGGGAGGAAAAGTTATTCAAGAAATGCAGAAACTCACCAATACTACAATTACTATAACTGAAGAGGGAGAAAAGGGAATCATTCATATTTTCAGTTCAAACAAAGAGGATATTGGCAGCGCCAAAAAAATGATTCACAATATAACATATAAACCACAAGTAGGTGACGTGTTTGACGCAGTCGTAAAAACAGTAATGCCTTATGGTGTGTTTGTAGATTTTATGGGCAAAAAGAGTGGTTTAGTACACGTTTCAGAATTATCGTATAGCAGAATTGAAGACGTAGAAAAAGAGATTAATGTCGGTGATGAGTTTAAAGTAGAAATGATTGGAATTGATCCAAAGACTAGAAAACTACGCCTCAGCAGAAAATCACTTTTACCAAAACCAGACTATATCAAAGAAAGAGAAGAAAGAAATGAAAGAGAAGGAGGTCACAGAGATAACCGAAACTCTAGAGGCAGAGGTAATGATAGAAGAAGGGACGATAGAAGAAGAGACAATAGAAGAAATGATCGTAGAGATGATAGAAAAAGAGATTAATGTTATATTAGTATAAATTAAAAAAGCTGCCAACTCAAGGCAGCTTTTTTTTTCAAAAATCTGCTCTAAAATGAAAAAAAACATTTATATAATAAGGCATGGTGAGACAGAGTACAACAGGCTACAAATAATGCAAGGTCGTTCAATAGATATGAGTCTAAACGAAACAGGGACAACGCAAGCAAATGCATTCCATGAGCAATACAAAAGTATTCCATTTGAGCTAGTCTATACTTCTGAGTTAAAAAGAAGTCGGGAAAGTGTAAAAAACTTTATAACTGCAACGACTCATGTTATTGACGATAGGATAACTGAAATCTCTTGGGGAGCAAATGAAGGAAAACCAATCGATAATAAGGTAACCCAACGCTTTAAAAGAATGATGCAAGAATGGTCAAATGGCAATCTAGAACATTCAATTCCGGGGGGTGAATCAGGAAAATCTCTTAGAGACAGATTGCAAAGTTTCATTAAAGATTTGTCCACCAGAAAAGAAAAACACATTCTAGTATGTACTCATGGTAGAGCTTTAAAAATGCTGATAACCCTTTTACTAAATGAAGATATTAGCGAAATGGAAAAATACAAACATGCAAATACGGGGCTTTATTTAATGGAATACAGCGACAATCAATTTAAATTGAAGAAGGCAAATGACACTTCCCATCTCAAAAGCACTTTATAGACAGACACTAAATATATTATACTAAGTCTTGATAGAATTTTGTATTTAAAAAAGATGCTATTAATACCGCAAAATCCTGTAATAGCTTAGTGTAATTAAGCATGTAAATTAGAGTTTTAACTTTTCAGATATTAAAAAAGTAAAATAATTAATTAATTTTGCATTTCTTTAAATATAAAATCAATGTTTAAAATATGGAATTTAGCAATATAGCAGAAAAGCTTACAAATTTGATGGAATCATTAATAATGTATTTGCCGAAAATGTTACTGGCAATAGCCATTTTAATAATAGGATTTAAAGTTATTAAAAAAGTAGTATTTTATATAATGCAAATAGTTGAGAGAAGTAAACTGTCGGCAGAGATAAAACCATTATTGCGATCCTTTCTTAATATTGCCTTCAAAGTGATATTGATTTTCTCCGTAATGAGCATATTAGGCATAGAAACCTCTGCTTTTGTAGCTTCTCTTGCAGCGTTAAGTTTTGCTATTGGGATGGCTTTTCAAGGAGCATTAGGACATTTAGCTTCAGGCTTAATGATATTTTTATTTAGGCCCTACCGGACGGGGCATTATATACAAGTACAAGACCAAGAAGGATACGTACAAGAGATTCAGTTATTCAATACTGTGATCAAAAACCTAGACAATGAGTTGATTTTAATCCCAAATGGAAATATTTTTGGAGATGTAATTGTCAATTCGTCAGTATATGAAAATATCCGATTGTCTTTTTCAGTACATATTCCCTATGGCGAAGAATTCAAAAAAGTTAAAAATATATTGGAAAATGCATTGGATAAAACAGATTTGTTACTTAAAACGCCTAAACCATTTATCGGCATAAAAGAATTCGATACTCATACAATTATTCTAGATATTAAGGTTTATTCCAAAATTGAGGACAAAGAAAAAGCCTATTTTAAAGCTACTGCTGCTGTTAAAAATGCATTGGGAATCAATGGTATCAAAATGGCATACTCTGAAGGAATAGAATTGGGAGAGATCGGTGCATAGTGAAGATTTTTTCACTATCACCATACAGCTACTTTTAAGTTAAATAAAAAAAGTGAAGTCTTTATTTACCAGAAAAATAATCACCATCAAAAACAGATACCTTATTATTTTCTAGCAGATAAAACTTTGAGTTTTCAAATATCACCCTTTTAGGATGTATATTGAAATTATCGAAACATAAACTATCAGAATTGGAAAATGCATCCAATTTCTTTGAAATAAAACAGTTATTTTTTATATCGAAAAAATATAATGTATTTTTCAATATCGTTGGCTTTGAAACATTCTGAAAGAGCAACTTTTTGTCAAAATATCCCATATTATTAAACAATAAAATTCCTTCTTTGCTATCAGCCATAATCACATAATTTCCCCTGTCAATTATCTTTGAATTAACAATATCTTCGGGGTAGTATTGTCCAATTGGAAAACTCTCATCCAATTCTCTACCAGTGCTATCTATTTTCTTTAACTTAGCTAAATATGAATCATACACCCATATATTGCCATCATTTGCCATTCCGACTGCACTATAATACGTAGTGCTTTTTAAAACAATTTTGCTGATTTGCGATAAAGAATTGTCAAGCAATAGAATAGTTTGTTGCTCAGGATAAAACAATAATAATTTGTGAGGATTTGTCACATCAACAGCAGCGAGGACTCCTTCAAATGAATTGCTGTAAGTAAAAAGTTTTTTTTCCGCATGATATTTGTTGACAGAACCATTTGAGCTAATAGTATAATAATCTCCCAGTTTATCTACCTCAATATCTACAATAATATTTAAGCCTACGGATTGCAAATTTGTTTTTTTACTAACACTACAACTTAATAAAATTGAATAAATCAAAAATATAATGTATATATTAAACTTCATAATATACTATTTTAAATTCTTCACCATCAAAAACACCGTAGGAAAAATGCCCGATCCAATCACCTAAATTAATGAAATGCGATTTATGATTGGAAAGTATAATATTTAATACTATATGTCTGTGCCCAAAAACAAAATAGTCAATTGTATTATCTTTTCTTAGATAATCCTCAGCAAAATCGACCAAATATTCCTTCCCTTCCTTGTACTGTACCTCATATTCCGAATGAGAATTTCTGCTGAGATTACTAAAATATTTCATTATTTTTATCCCCGTATTGGGATGAATACGAGCAAATAACCATTGTAAAACTTTATTGGAAAATCCCACCTGCATCAATCTATCTAAAAATGATACATTTCCCAAGCCATCACCATGAGCCAAAAAAAACTTTTTACCTTTTAACTCTTTTATTATAGGCTTTCTTATTGTAGGTATATTCATTTCATTTTCAAAGTAATCAAAAACCCACATATCATGATTTCCGGTAAAAAAGAAAATATCAATATTATCATTTCTCAATTCTCTTAATTTACCTAGCAATAGAGTAAAACCTCTGGGAACAACTTCCCTGTACTCAAACCAATAGTCAAATATATCACCGAGCAAATATATCTCCAATGCATCTATTGATACCTCATCAAGCCAATTAACAATATGCAATTCTCTCTCTTTGGAGGATAATCTTCCATCATATCCAAGGTGAAAATCAGATGCAAAGTATATTTTATTTCTCACCATTATATTTTTGCCAGTTGTTCCTTTAAAAAATTAATATTAGCAATCTCCATAACATCCACACCTTTCGCTTCAGCCAAATAAAAACTTACCCAATCTGTTATGTTTACAAGATACAATAGCTGCTGGATAAAACGATCCCCTTTCGCTTCAATTTCAATCATTGTATTTACATACTTAATTATAATATTTTTAGAAAGTTCTATTCTCATATTCACTCTATCAGAATAAAATCCGGATCGTATAAAGATAACTGCAATATTTTCATACTCTCTAGCCCAACCTACTAGTTCATTATGGTTCATTTCAGGCACAACTGCATGATGTGCAAGAGTTTTTGCATTTTCATTCAACTGTTGTTTAAATCGAATAGACAATGGTTCGAATAGAGAACCTGAATAAATAACAGGATACTTATCAACTAGCCTAAGTGCAATTTCCTTTGCTATTTCAATGATTGAATCAGATTCATCGCTCAATAGTCTCAAAGCATTACCTAATTCATTTTCAAGATCAATATCTATTGCTCCAAATCTTCTTAATACATACAACTGTGCAACAAAAGAATACCCAAAACAAGCTCTTGGAGCAGGCCAATTGTCCGGAATATTGATTGTATCAAAATTGCTTTTTGAAGATATTTTTTTCAATTTTCCTCCTGAGGTAATACTCACTATTTTAACATTAATCCCTTTCAATTTTGTCAATGCTTCAAGAGTTTCTTCCGTATTGCCTGAATATGAAGATGCAATCACAAGTGTAAATTCATCAACCCAATTTGGAATATCATAATCATTTGATGTAAATATTGGTATTTTCCCATATCTATCAGATACAGCAGATACAAATTTACCGGCTATACCCGATCCACCCATTCCTAAAATAAGTACCTTATTTATACTCTTATCCAAATCTGTAAGATTAGCTGCTGAAGAGATATTTATAGCCTCTTCAATTTGCTCTTGAAATCTTTTTATAAGTTCATCCATTATATATTCATTTTATACACAACAACAACTGCAAAAACATAGTTTGCTTCAATCAAGTCACAAAAATACAATAAAATTGACTAAAAATGCATTTTATTACACAACATGTATGGAAGTTATTTAATTGCTTAGCATACAAAGTCAAAAAAAACATATACAAATATTATATATGTATCAAACTTTAATTAAATTTGCAAAAAAAATAATGCTTTGTCAAAGAAAATAGTAATTATACCGACTTATAATGAAAAAGAGAATGCTGAAAAAATCGCAAATGCAGTTCTTGATCTAAATGAAGGATTTGATATTTTATTTGTTGATGACGGTTCACCTGACGGAACAGGCCAAATCGTTAAAAACATGCAAAAAAAACATCCTCAAATACACCTTATAGAAAGACAAGGAAAATTGGGCTTGGGAACTGCCTATATAGCAGGCTTCCGGTACTGTTTGGATAAAGGCTATGATTTTATTTGTGAAATGGATGCTGATTTTAGTCACAACCCTACTGATTTACCAAGGCTAGTAAAAGCTTGTGAAAATGATATTTATGACTTGGCAATAGGTTCTAGATATGTAAGAGGCGGTGGTGTCAAAAACTGGGGAATGGACCGAAAAGTATTATCGTATGGTGCTTCACTATACGTAAGAGCTATAACATTTATGAATATCAAAGACCCAACCGCAGGTTTTGTTTGCTATAAAAGGGAAGTTCTTGAAACTATTGATTTGGATAAAATTAAATTTATAGGATATGCTTTTCAAATTGAAATGAAATTTTCAGCTTGGACTTTAGGCTTTCGGCTAAAAGAAGTTCCGATTGTATTTACAGATAGGGTTGAAGGAGTATCAAAAATGAGCTCTAATATAATCGGAGAAGCTGTATGGGGCGTTCTTAAAATGAAAATTGGAAGTTTTATGAAATCATATAAAAAAGCTTGATAATATTTTGATTCATTTATAACACAATAGTAGTTGAATCTAGTTTTAAGGGTTTTAGGTATATAAATTTGTACTATTTGAATATTATTATTATGTATTTAGCTAAAATACTTGGTATTTATATCTTTTTGATATAACTTGCGATGGATTTTGTATCATACATTATCACAAAATAAAATATTGTCCTATGTCACATTATGCAAATGAATATAGCTACCGTTATTTTTTATTGCTTACTTTTTTTATCATGTCCTGTACTTTAGCTAATGGAAATTCAGGATTGCCTACTACAAATAATTCATCTTTGGAAGAAGCTAAAGGAGTTTTATCATCTATTTCAACAAGATTTAGGGTCTTTGAAGCGGAAAATTGTCAGCTATCAGGTATAAAACTAAAAGCAAGAGCAGAGTCTTGCCAAGCAAGTGACAAATTAGTGTGGAAATATATTGTTACCAATTTGAAAAATGACAAAGTATTGCAATATTCTTACAATTATACTCCTGTGCCACAAACCGGTGAAATTGGAGATCACACCCTTGACAAAATAAATCAAACTTTTGAGGCTCATATCGTTATTTTATCAAGTTTGGAATTAGGTGAATACAGAGCAGACTGGACTTTAACTATCAATGATGAATATAGTGTAGAGAAAGCTCAGTACTTTGAAGTAGTTGATAATGTAGCGCCAACTCCTGACTTATACTATAGCATTGAAAAAAACAGCTCTTACTTAGAAGCTCGTGACTTTGACAAGGGAGATTGCGACAATTGTATCGCATCAAAAGATAATTGTTCGGATAGAGTATTTTTTACTTTTTCAGACAAATTACCTGATTTTGATTCTGACCCAAATAAATGGGAAAAACAGTTTTTTGAATACGGTAAGTATTTTTTCGACCCAAAATCAGGGCAAATAAGCACTGAACAATCTTTTTTGGATTCAAAAGCAGATGCATGGATTCCTGAAAGAAGTACGGCTGCTAAAGCTATTACATGTGATATGCTTCATTACTACAAAAACAAAGATCTTAATATTTATGTATGGGATGAATTTTTGGAAAATGATGATAAAAACTATAATAACTTTAGCATACAGAAAGTATACCTTCAAGCAAATATCGAATGCCAAGATTTCAAGTTAGAAGGTGTTGTAAAAGGAATAAAATCATCTTTACCGCTAAAAAACATGAATATTTCCTTTATTGATGATAATGAATCTTTCAATACTAAAACCGATAGCAACGGATATTACCTATTCGATCATATTAAAAACAAAGATGATATAAAGATAATAGCGACTAAAGACTCTGATTGGCTCAATGGCGTCACAACACTAGACATTGTTATCATTCAAAGACACCTATTGGGGATAAATAGAATAGATGATCCATATGCTTTATTAGCTGCAGATGTAAATAGAGATAAGAAAATATCAGCTTCCGATATTTTGGAACTAAGAAAATTAATTTTAGGAAGAACAAATAAATTTGACAAAAACAATTCATGGGTAGGCATTCCAACACACATTTCAATTCCAGCCGAGTCCAGTTCTTTAATCGATTTTGATAAAATCATCAATAAACATTTTTCAATTGATAGCGAATCGACTACAATTGACTTTGATGCCATTAAAATAGGTGATGTAAATCAAAGTGCGGAGATCATGAAAAGCCGTAATGATAAAACAATATCATTTATACTTAAAAATAAAAGCCTTAATAAAGGAGAAATTGTCAAAATACCTTTTTATGCTAAAGACTTTAATAATATCTACGGTGGACAATTCTCAATTTCGTTAGAAGAAATGAACTTTTCTCTATTTGAAGAGGGAGCTATACACATAGACACCAATAATTATTACATTGAAGGTGATAATTTATATTTTAGTTGGAATTCACCAAGACCAATATCTATTGAAGATGATGCAATCTTATTCAATCTTATCTTTAAGGTAAATGATGATATTAAATTAAAAGAAGCTTTAACCATTTCAGACAATTCAATTCAACCGGAAGTTTATATAGGTACTAACTTTGAAAACTATAAACTAAAAATAGATTTTCAAGATAATGAGTATGATTTTTCGTTGTATCAAAATCAACCTAACCCTTTTAGGGATTATACTATCATCAACTTTACATTACCAAGCGATAATGAATATGCAATGACTATTTACAACATGAGCGGTCAACTAATAAAACAGTTTAATGGAGTAGGAAGAGAAGGATTGAATACTTTGCATTTGAGATACTCAACCTTAGAACACGACAATACAAACACTAGATTAAATGCTCCTTACATATTGATATACAAATTAGTGTCGGCAAATGATGTTGCAATAAAAAAAATGGTGATTCTTCCACATAATTAAGAGCAAAAACTCATAGCATTGCAATAGTAATACCAAACCGCTACCAATATGCTATTAGATTTTAGAAGAAAAAATATGTTCTGCCGCCACCGCTGCTAAAACGAGGATTGACTGCGTTGGCATATTTGGAACCAAATGTATAACGCAACCCAACATACGTATAAGCTGAATAATTGGTGGACAATATCCTATCTCCAAGCACTGTTCCGATAACATCAGTTTCCTGTTTTGGCAAACTTATCTGATCATTGACAAATGACACATATGCACCTAAAGAAAGAGTCAGCCCTTTAAAAATATTCCAATCCACATTTGCATCATATGACAAATTATTAATTCTAATATCGTGTAAATAGCTGAAAAAGCTTGTTCCCAAACTTACGTTTCCCCATTTTTGCTTCAAGTATAGATCAATTCCTAAACTATGGCTAAATAACAATTCTGATGTTTTAAAAAAAATAGTAGTGTCAACATAATTATTATAATTAGCTCCTATCTTATAAGAAAAGACCAAACTTCTTCTGTCAGACTCTTCAAAATCAAAAAGATTGTACTCTAAACCAAGTTTCAAACCAGATCCAAAATTATAATTAGAATAAGTATCTGCAAAAGCACTCCCAAATCCACCAATCGACCAATGATCATTCAAACTATAAATATAACTTCCGTCAACATACTTGCTTTGCCTTGTAGAAGTAATTGTCATAGAATCAATAATCACATAGTCCGAATCTCTAAAATAGTAATTTCTTTTATTAAAGTTTGAACTTAATCTAAATTTCCATTTGTCTATTTTTGTCACTCTGCTAGCACTAATACTTCCATGACCCGATAATCTATCACTGTTTGAAGAACCGTTAAAGCTACCACGCAAACTGGCACTAAAAACCCAACTATCCCAAGCATCTATAATTTTTTCTACTTTTTTCTCTTTTTCAACACCTACTTTATAAGAGATTTTATCAGCTAATGGACTCTTTAAAAAATATGGCAATAACCCCTGTTTTACTTTTGCGATAATTTTATCATCAGATTCACTTTCTGACTCTGTATCGCTAATATCCAGGCTAAGAGTATCTTTTAATGCCAAATACCCCCTTTGTCCTTCAAAATATAAAGATATTTTCTCTCCTGCTCCGGTAGATTGATTGGTAACAATAACCACAACATCA